>JAFAGF010000298.1 GCA_023422975.1 Pseudomonadota bacterium | reverse complement strand
AGGTGAGTTCGGGGTCGCAAATGGCCGCTTTGGGCACCAGGTACCAGCTGTGAAAGCCCAGTTTGCGGTGGTCGTCCACGATGATGATGGCGCCGCGCGCTACCTCGCTGCCCGTGCCGCTGGTGGTAGGCACGGCAATGATGGGGGCAACGGCCTCGGTGATTTTGGGTGAGCCACCTTCGATGGTGGCGTAGGTGGTCAGTGGCCCGGGGTGGGTGGCGGCAATGGCCACGCCTTTGGCGCAGTCAATGGCACTGCCACCGCCCACGGCAATCAGGCCATCGCAGCCATGCTGCTGGTACAGCTGCGCCGCTGCACGCACGGCGGCTTCGGTGGGGTTGCTGGGCGTGGCATCAAACACGGTGACGGGCAGGCTACCCAGCGCATCCAGCGCTTTTTGCAGCACACCTGCGGCTTTGACGCCCGCATCTGTCACCACCAGAGGATGGGTGATGCCCACGCGCTGACACTCTTGCGCCAGCAGGCGCACAGCGCCAAAGTCGAACTGAATTTGCGTGACATAGTTGATAAAAGCCATCTTTTCACTCCCAGCGCTGTGTTTGCAATTGCGGGCAGTCTGCGGCAGTTGCCGGGCTATGAAAACCCCGTCAACCCTGAGGGCGTGGCGCTGCGCGTCACCCAAGGGACAAGCCATTGGTCTGCAATCGCGCCGTGATTGCTGCATGATGTGCAGCTTTGTGATTGCCTCCATGCCAGCGCAACTGCTGGCCGCGCGCTTGTGAACGAAGAACACGAACTCCACCATCCCTTAACCCCCGCCATGCGTGACGTGTTGCGCCGCATGGCACGCGCCAACCGCCCCCATTTGCACACGTTGACGCCGCAGCAAGCACGTGCAGCGTATGAAGCGGGAGCAGGGGTGCTGGAAATATCCCCCGCCCAGCTGGCCCGTGTGGAGGATGTGCAGATTCCCGCCCGCGATGGCGTTGCACTGCCTGCGCGCCTGTATGCGCCGCGCCAGCCCGAGGAGGGCACACTGCCGGTGCTGCTGTATCTGCACGGTGGCGGCTTCACGATTGGTAGCGTGGCCACGCACGACGTGCTGTGCCGGGAACTGGCGCACCGCGCTGGCTGCGCGGTGGTGTCGCTGGACTATCGTCTGGCCCCAGAACACAAATTCCCCACCGCCAGCAACGATGCGTGGGATGCCTTGCAATGGCTGGCACAGCACGGTGCGGCTTGGGGGCTGGATACCGCACGTATGGCCGTTGGCGGTGACAGCGCGGGCGGCACCCTGGCCGCAGCCTGTGCCTTGCTGGCGCGTGATGCTGGTTTGCCGCTGCAGCTGCAAGTGCTGATTTACCCCGGCACCTGTGCCCACCAAGACACTGACTCGCATTTCACCTATGCCCACGGTCTGGTGCTGGAGCGCGCGGGCATCCAATGGTTTTTTGACAACTATGTGCGCACGGCAGCCGACCGTGAAGATTGGCGCTTTGCCCCTTTGCTGGCCCCCGATGTGGAAGGTGTCGCCCCGGCCTTGGTGTGCCTGGCGGAGTTAGACCCCTTGGTGGACGAGGGGGTGCAGTACGCTGACATGCTGCGCATGGCCGGTGTGCCGGTTGAGCTGGAAATTTACAAAGGCGTGACGCACGAATTCATCAAAATGGGCCGCGCAATTGCCGAGGCACGCCAGGCCCATGCCGATATTGCCGCCGCTTTGCGTGCGGCTTTGGGTACATCGCCCGCTGTATAAAGAAAACGAAGAAAGACCGACAGACCTATGCGCCCCCAAGATTTCCGTTGCCACCAGCGCCTGACCGTGCGTTGGTCCGAAGTGGATGCCCAGAAAATTGTCTTCAATGCCCACTACCTGATGTACGCCGACGTGGCCGTGACTGAGTACTGGAAGCAAATGGCCATGCCTTACGCCCAAAGCTGGGGCGCGCTGGGTGGCGAGTTGTTTGTGAAAAAAGCCACCACCACCTACCACGCATCGGCCCAAATGGGCGATGTGCTGGATGTGGGCATTCGTTGCGTCAAGCAAGGCAATACCTCGCTGCAGTTTGAGGCGGGCATCTTCCGTGGCCAGCAATTGCTCAACACCGTCGAGCTGGTGTATGTGTTTGCCAATGCGGATCAGCAGCCCCAGCCCGTGCCCCAGCAGCTGCGCGACATGCTCACCGCATTTGAAGCCGGTGAAGACATGGTGGAGCTGCGCTCGGGCAACTGGAACGATCTGGGCCGTTTGGCCGAGCGCCTGCGCATGGACGTGTTTGTCAAAGAGCAGGGCGTGCCGCGCGAGATCGAGATTGATGAGTTTGACCCCATCTGCCGCCATGTGGTCGCGGTGAACCGCTTGGGCCACACCGTAGCCACGGGTCGTTTGGTGAGCGATGCCCCCGGTGTGGCACGTATTGGCCGTATGGCCGTGGCGCGCGAGATGCGCGGTGGCAAGCTGGGGCGCCAAGTGCTGGACGCTTTGGTGCAAGCTGCGCGTGAGCGCGGCGACCGCGAGGCGGTGTTGCATGCCCAAGTGCATGCGCAAAACTTCTACGCTCGCGCAGGTTTTGCGCCCGAGGGCGAGATCTATGACGAAGCGGGCATTGACCACATCACCATGCGCATGGTGCTGTAAACCTGAGGCACCGTGTTTGCACAGCGCAGCTTGAAGAAGTTTTTTTGATAGCTGCTAGCGCTTGAAGTAAAAGGGGT
>JAFAGF010000267.1 GCA_023422975.1 Pseudomonadota bacterium | reverse complement strand
TCTTTGCGATGGAGCCCATATCGCCTTCATGCACGGAGGTAATGCCACGCAGGTGGCGCTTATTCTTCGTGGTCTTCTTGGTCAAGATGTGACGCTTGAAGGCTTGACCGCGCTTGACGGTACCACCTGGACGAACGCGAAAACGCTTCTTCGCGCTGCTCTTGGTTTTCATTTTGGGCATGTGAATGCTCCTGTTTGTTGTGCTCGTGAGGCGTTGTGACAACCCTGCCCCAACTTGTAGGCCCCGAGACACTTCTTAAAGTGCTGGCTTGCACCAGCGTTTTGACAACTCTTTCGAGCCACAAAACAGAAACCTGCCCTTGCAGGCAGGTTTCCTAAAATTCTACCTCAGCTTAAGCAGCGTTGCTGCCTTGTGCGTTTTCAGCAGCAGGCTTTACACCAGCCGCTGTAGGCTTTTTGCGTGCTGGCGCAATCATCATCACCATCTGACGACCTTCCAGCTTAGGGAACTGCTCCACCTGAATGATGTCAGCCAGCTCGTCACGCAAGCGATTGAGCAAATCAATACCCAATTGTTGGTGCGTAATTTCGCGACCACGGAAGCGCAAAGTCACTTTGACCTTGTCGCCATCAGCCAAGAAGCGACGAATGTTGCGCAGCTTGATGTTGTAGTCACCATCATCAGTACCAGGACGGAATTTCACCTCCTTGATATCGATCACAGTTTGCTTGGCCTTGGCTTCTGCGGCCTTCTTTTGCTCTTGATATTTGAACTTACCGTAGTCCATCAAGCGGCAAACAGGCGGGTTTGCAGTTGCGGCAATTTCCACCAAATCAACGTCCAAATCACCAGCCATGCGCAGCGCTTCTTGCAAAGAAACAATGCCAATGGGCTCATTTTCAGGACCGGACAGACGCACTTCAGGCGCCATGATTTCACGGTTCAGACGGTGTTTGCGTTCCTCGCGGTGGCGACGGTCACGAAATTCTGTAGCTATGGCTTTCACCCTAAATTCAAATCGCTACGAAAAGCGTAGCTGCTTGCATTGATGAAACAAGCGCGGGACGCCGCGCTTTGTTCATCAGACTTTGTTGTTGATATCGCTGGTTAGCAATTCAATGAATGCTGCCACCGACATGACGCCCAAGTCTTTATTACCTCGGGCACGCACAGCGACGGTGCCTGCCGCTTTTTCCTTGTCGCCTGCGACGAGGATATAAGGCAGCTTCTGCAATGCATGCTCGCGTATTTTATACGTGATCTTTTCGTTGCGCAGGTCAGACACCACCTTAAGGCTTTGATGAGGCAGTGCTTTTTGCACCTTTGCCACAACTTCCTTCACATAGTCGGCTTGCGAATCGGTAATGTTGAGCACAGCGACTTGCTCTGGCGCTAGCCACACCGGCAAGGCTCCGGCAAACTGCTCGACCAAAATACCTATAAAACGCTCCAGCGAACCCACAATCGCGCGGTGCAGCATCACGGGACGATGGCGATTACCATCTTCGCCCACATACTCAGCATCCAGACGCTCAGGCATCGAGAAGTCCACCTGAATCGTGCCGCACTGCCACTGGCGGCCCAGTGCATCCTTCAAGGTGTATTCAATCTTGGGGCCGTAGAAAGCGCCATCGCCCACAGCAATTTGGTATTCGCTGCCCGAAGCCTGCAGGGCATCGAACAGCGCTTTCTCTGCCTTATCCCAGCTCTCATCCGAGCCAATGCGTGCATCAGGACGGGTCGCCACTTTGTAAATGATGTCGACAAACCCAAAATCGGCATACACCTTCTGCACCAGCTTGTTAAAACTCAGCACTTCCTGCTGAATCATGTCTTCGGTACAGAAGATGTGACCATCGTCTTGCGTAAAGCCGCGCACACGCATGATCCCGTGCAAGCCACCTGTCGGCTCGTTGCGGTGACACTGACCAAACTCACCATAGCGCAAAGGCAAGTCGCGATAGCTCTTCAAGCCTTGCTTGAAAATCAGGATGTGCCCAGGGCAGTTCATGGGCTTCAAAGCGTAGTCACGCTTTTCAGACTCTGTCACGAACATGTTGTCACGGTATTTATCCCAGTGACCGGTTTTTTCCCACAGAGTCTTGTCCAGAATCTGCGGGCCCTTCACTTCTTCATAGCCGTTGTCACGGTACACCTTGCGCATGTACTGTTCCACTTCTTGCCACACGCGCCAGCCCTTAGGGTGCCAGAACACGGTGCCAGGCGAGCACTCGTCGATGTGGTACAGATCCAGCTCACGCCCCAAGCGACGGTGGTCGCGTTTTTCAGCTTCTTCAATGCGGGTGATATAAGCCTGCAGGTCTTTCTTGTCAGCCCATGCCGTACCGTATATGCGCTGCAACTGCTCGTTCTTGGCATCACCACGCCAGTAGGCACCCGCCAGCTTCGTTAGCTTAAAAACTTTCAAGAAACGGGTATTGGGCACGTGAGGGCCACGGCACATGTCAACATATTCTTGGTGGTAGTACAAGCCCATGGCAGTTTCATCAGGCATGTCTTCGACCAAGCGAAGCTTGTAGTCTTCGCCACGCTCCGAGAACACCTTGATGACTTCCGCACGCGGGGTCATCTTTTTGATCACATCGTAGTCTTGCGCGATCAGCTCTTTCATGCGCACCTCAATCGCAGCCATATCTTCCGGCGTGAAGGGGCGTTCATACGAGATGTCGTAGTAAAAACCGTCATCGATCACGGGGCCAATGACCATCTTCGCAGTGGGATACAACTGCTTAACAGCGTGACCCACCAAGTGAGCACAAGAGTGGCGAATGATCTCCACCCCCTCTTGATCCTTGGGCGTGATGATTTGCAACTTGGCGTCTTGCTCAATCAGCTCGCAAGCATCGACCAAACGGCCATTCACTTTGCCAGCCACGGTGTTTTTTGCCAATCCAGCACCAATAGATGCTGCCACTTGCATGACGGTAACGGGGCCTTCAAATTCGCGCAGCGAACCATCAGGAAGTGTGATCTTTAACATGGAAGTCCTTAGCTATCTTTATCTGTAACAGGAGCGCGCAGTCGCTGGAAATGCAAAGCGCGGAACTTGTCCGCGCTTTATGGAAACAACAACTCCGGGCAGGCGCGAACTCACAGCCTTACAGGCTGTGCAACATCTCCGTGTTCGTCGTTCGCGGTGTCATAACCTAAATGCCTTTCTCGCCCTTGCTGGTTAGCTCTTTACCCATTTTAGCGCCGTATACGCAAAAAAGCCCGTAGCCAAAGCTACGGGCAGTGCCAAGTTACGAAAATAATCGTTGAAAGCGCCCCACCACGCTTTCAACGCTTTGGATCTCAGTGGAACTGCTCTTCTTCGGTCGAGCCTGTCAAAGCTTTCACAGACGACGAGCCACCTTGAATCACAGTGGTCACATCGTCAAAGTAGCCTGCTCCCACTTCTTGCTGGTGCGACACAAAGGTATAGCCCTTGTCACGCGCAGCAAATTCTGGCTCTTGAATCATCTCCACGTAGTGCTTCATTCCTTCGCCGCGTGCATAAGCGTGGGCAAACTTGAAGGTGTTGTACCAGTTGCTGTGAATGCCGGCCAGCGTGATGAACTGGTACTTATAACCCAGTGCCGACAACTCTTCTTGGAACGAAGCGATTTGGCTGTCGTTAAGGTTCTTCTTCCAGTTGAACGAAGGCGAGCAGTTGTATGACAGCAGCTTGCCTGGGCACTCCTTGAGCACAGCCTGCGCAAATTCGCGCGCAAAGCCAATATCAGGCGTACCCGTCTCGCACCACACCAAATCGGCATAAGGTGCGTAAGCGATACCGCGGCTGATCGCTTGCTCCAAGCCATTTTTGACACGATAGAAACCTTCTTGGGTGCGCTCACCAGTCAGGAAAGGCTTGTCGTTGGCATCGTAATCCGAAGTGATCAGATTGGCTGCTTCGGCATCGGTACGGGCCAACACAATCGTAGGCACACCCATCACGTCTGCTGCAAAGCGCGCTGCAATCAGCTTCTCGCACGCCTCACGGGTAGGCACCAAAACCTTGCCGCCCATGTGGCCACACTTCTTCACCGCAGCCAACTGGTCTTCAAAGTGCACGCCCGCAGCACCAGCTGCAATCATGTTCTTCATCAGCTCGAACGCATTCAACACGCCACCAAAGCCTGCTTCCGCATCAGCCACGATAGGCAAGAAGTAGTCAATGAACTCCTTGTCACCGGGGTTAATACCACGGCCCCACTGGATTTCATCAGCGCGCTTAAACGTGTTGTTGATGCGGCGAACCATGGTGGGCACGGAGTCGTAGGCATACAACGACTGGTCGGGATACATGGTTTCGCTGGTATTACCGTCCGCCGCCACCTGCCAGCCCGACAGGTACACCGCTTCCAAGCCTGCCTTGGCTTGCTGCATGGCTTGGCCCGCAGAGATTGCACCAAACGCGTTCACATAGCCCTTCTTAGAACCTCCATTGACCTTTTCCCACAGCTTTTCTGCACCACGCTTGGCCAAGGTGTACTCAGGCTGCAGGCTGCCGCGCAAACGCACCACATCTGCAGCGCTGTAGCCACGCTTCACACCTTTCCAGCGGGGGTTTTGCGCCCAGTCTTTTTCCAAGGCGGCAATTTGTTGCTCACGGCTCAATTGTTGGTTCAGGGATTCAGGCATGTCAGTCTCCGATCAAAGTAAAGCAAGGGTTAAAACTGCGGCGCCGCTTTAGGTTCGGCATGGGGATAAATTTAAGTCTTATAGAAGAGTCAATCAAGCTCTTATGTCTTATAGAAGAC
>JAFAGF010000294.1 GCA_023422975.1 Pseudomonadota bacterium | reverse complement strand
GTGGCGCACAAATGGCTCAAGCCTTCGACGGCCTCTTCCACGGTTTCCACAATGCGGGCGTTGCTCAGCACATCCAAAGCACCGCTGGCGCGCTGGATGGTTTCTTCTTTGCGCAATACGTTGGCCCAGCGCGGACGCACCAGTACCAAGTCGTCAAAGCCCATGGTTTTCATGGCGCGGGCAGCAGCACCCACGTTGCCAGCATGGCTGGTTTCAATCAGGATAAAACGGGTTTTCATTCGAGCAGTGGCCCGCATTACAGATACGGGCAGCAGAAATCGGCCAAGCCGGTTAGAATTTGCGCCCTATTGTCGCTGCCTGCATCGCCGGGCGTGCGTGAACCCGTTCATCATCCGCGTTCAGCGGTGCACCATCCCAGGTTGTGAGAGCTAGAGATTGAAGATTTGGGGGTGGTTCGCTGGGCGCCAACACCACAATCTATGTCGTCTTCCTCCCTGCACCCCATGCTCAACGTGGCCATCAAGGCTGCGCGCGCCGCTGGCGCCATCATCAACCGCGCTGCTTTGGACGTGGAATCCGTTCGCGTTGCCCAAAAGCAAGTCAATGACTTCGTCACCGAAGTGGACCAAGCGGCCGAGCGCACCATCATTGAGACCCTGCTGGGTGCCTACCCTGACCACGGCATCATGGGCGAGGAAAGCGGCAACGAGTTCGGCAACCGCAACTCGGACTTCGTCTGGATCATCGATCCGCTGGACGGCACCACCAACTTCATCCACGGCTTCCCTGTGTACGCAGTGAGCATCGCGCTGGCCGTTAAGGGCAAGATTGAGCACGCCGTGGTGTATGACCCCACCCGCAACGACTTGTTCACCGCCACCCGTGGCCGTGGCGCGTTCTTGAACGAACGCCGCATCCGTGTGAGCAAGCGCACCCAGTTGAAGGACTGCCTGGTCTCTACCGGCTTCCCTTTCCGTCCCGGCGACAACTTCCGCGCTTACATGCGCATGTTTGCAGAAATTACCCAGCGCACTGCAGGCGTACGCCGCCCCGGCGCTGCGGCGCTGGATCTGGCCTACGTGGCTGCAGGCTTTACCGATGGTTTCTTTGAAACCGGCCTGAGCATCTGGGATGTGGCTGCTGGCAGCTTGCTCATTACCGAGGCCGGCGGCTTGGTCGGCAACTTCACCGGCGAAGCTGATTTCCTGGAACAAGGCGAATGCTTGGCTGGTAACCCCCGCGCCTACGGCCAGCTGGTCGGCATCCTGGGCAAGTACAGCAAGTTTGCCGGCGTGGAAGACAAGCTGGGCGTCGACGCCGGTATCGCCGCCGACAAAAAGGACGAAGCGCAAGAAGGCAACGACTAAGTCTTAAGCCCCGCGCCAACTCCCTTCAAGAAACAAAAAAGCCGCAAGTGCCCCTGGCCTTGCGGCTTTTTTGTTTGCACGCAAGCTTCGTCAGCAAAATCCTACGGACAACAGCCTGCTGCGCTTCTACGATGTCTGCAGACACAGGAGTGCACGGTGGACTACAAAGACTACTACCAAACGCTCGGCGTCGCCAAAGACGCCAGTGCGGACGACATCAAGAAAGCTTTCCGCAAACTCGCGCGCAAATACCATCCGGACATCAGCAAAGAACCCGATGCAGCCGCGCGCATGGCCGAGGTGAACGAGGCCCATGCCGTGCTATCTGACCCGGAAAAGCGCAAAGCCTATGACCAGCTGGGCGATGCCAGTCGCTACCAGCACACCGGCACAGGCGGGGCACAGGGCGGCTTCCAGCCTCCACCGGACTGGGACAGCCACAACTTTCACTTTCACCACAGTGGCGATGCCGATCACGCTGACTACAGCAGCTTTTTTGAAGAGCTGTTTGGCCGCGCCCAACAGCAACGCCGCCGCGGCCCGCCCCCCGACATGCGCGGGCAAGACCAGCACTCCACCATCGAGCTGGAAGTGCCCGACAGCTACCACGGCGGCATGCGCGTGCTGCGCTTGCGCGGAGTGCGTCTGGATGCCCAAGGCCACGCCGTGGAAGAAGAGCGCGAGTTGCAAGTCACCATCCCCCAAGGGGTGCATGAAGGGCAGATGATTCGTTTGGCTGGGCAAGGTGCGCCCGGCTACGGCCAAGGCCCCGCTGGTGATTTGCTGCTGGAAGTGCGCTTCAAAGACGACAAGCGCTGGCACACCCAGGGTAAAGACGTCTACCAGCAACTGCCGCTGGCTCCGTGGGAAGCTGCCTTGGGTGGCCCGGTGGAGTTCACCACCTTGGCAGGCACGTTGGAGATCAATATTCCGCCCGGATCGCAAGCTGGGCGCAAGCTGCGCGTCAAAGGCAAAGGCTTGCCCAGCCGCACCCCAGGCGACTTGTACCTGGTCGTACAAATCATCGTGCCACCGGTCTTTAACGATGCACAGCGCACCGCCTACGAAGCGCTCTCCAAAGCCTTTGATGGGCGCAACCCACGCACAGGAGACACCGCATGACTCCCGTCTTCTACACCCCACCAGACGTACTGGACACCCAGGCGCTCAGTCTGGAGCAACTGGCCCATGCCTGCCGCATGCATCCCGAATGGGTGATTGAGCGGGTCACCACCGGCGTGCTGCACTGCGATGGCATGGACGACACCCTCGGCAGCAGCCCACCGCCTACCTGGCGCTTTAGCACCCACACCGTCATCCGCGCCCGACGCATTGCTGATTTGGAGCGCACCTTTGACGCAGACCCTCAGTTGGCCGCGCTGACCGCAGACTTGATGGAAGAAGTGCGGCAGTTACGCCGCAGGCTCAAAGGCTGATCGACCACCGTTGACCCCAAGCCACACTGCATCCCGGATAATTCCTGCCTGATTTTGGCGGCCTGCAGCATGCGGGCCGTCCACACCAAGGAATTTGATTTGTCTACTACCGACGTTTCCACGCATAACCAGAACAACGACCGCGTGCAGACCCCCGCCTCCCCTTTTGATGCCCCGCTGGAGTCCCACACTCCCATGATGGCGCAATACATTCGCATCAAAAAAGACTACCCCGACACCCTGGTGCTCTACCGCATGGGCGACTTCTATGAAGTGTTTTGGGACGATGCCGAAAAAGCCGCACGCCTGCTGGACATCACGCTGACCGCACGTGGTCAATCTGCAGGCTTTCCCATCCCGATGGCGGGCGTCCCCTTCCACGCA
>JAFAGF010000232.1 GCA_023422975.1 Pseudomonadota bacterium | reverse complement strand
ACGCTGCCGTTTTCTTGCGCCACCGCCTGCACGGTGTGCATGAACTCTTGGTGCTCACGCTGGGCGTTGTTCACCAAAGCCACGGTCGGCTGCGCAATCCTTGCCAGGTCGGCAATTTCACCCGGGTGATTCATACCCAGCTCCACCACACCCAGCTGGTGCGCGGCGCTCAAGCGGAACAGCGTCAACGGCACGCCAATCGCATTGTTGAAATTACCCTGCGTGGCAAATGCAGCATCCCCAGCTTGCGCTTGCAAGATGCTGGCAATCATTTGCGTGACGGTGGTTTTGCCATTGCTGCCGGTCACGGCAATCAAAGGCAGGCCAAACATGCTGCGCCAGCCTGCTGCCAAAGCACCCAAGGCTTTGGTGGTGTCCGGCACCTCAATGCCAGGCAGGCCCAAGGCCTCCAAACCGCCATGCGTCAATGCCGCAGCGGCCAAGCCGTCTGCTTTGACCTTTGGCAAAAATATATGGGCATCCATGCGCTCGCCTTGGAGCGCCACAAACAAGTCACCACTTTGCAAAGTGCGGCTGTCCGTATGCACACGCAGCACGGGCGTAGCGCCATCTCCCACCAACCGCGCCTGCGGCTGGAAGGCTTGGATCCACTGCCATGCCTGTTGCAAAGTCATCATTGCTTCTGTCCTTTTCGCTGGTCCAAGGCCTCAGCAGCCTTGTCCATGTCAGAAAACGGGTGCTTCACGCCCTGAATTTCCTGATAGTCCTCATGCCCCTTGCCCGCCAACAGCACAACATCACGCGCATAGGCTTGGGCAATGGCTTGGGCAATCGCCTGGGTACGGTCCACCACCACATGCACGCCATGCAGCTGCATACCCGCAGTGATGTCTGCCACGATGGCCTCGGGCTGCTCTCCACGGGGGTTGTCACTGGTGACCCACACCACGTCAGCTTGGCGCTGCGCAGCCTGGCCCATCAAAGGGCGCTTGGTGGCGTCACGGTTGCCACCGCAGCCAAACACGCAATGCAGCCGACCACCACGCGCTTGCGCCACGGGCTGCAAGCCCTTCAAGGCTTGCTCCAAAGCGTCTGGCGTGTGGGCGTAGTCCACCACCACCAACGGCTGCCGTGCCTGGGCAATTTGCTGCATGCGCCCGGGCACTGGTTCCAAGTCCATGCAGGTGGCCACCGCATCTGCCAAACTCACACCCAAGGTGCGCAATGCTGCCAACACGCCCAGCATATTGCTCACGTTGTACTGACCAATCAGCCCGGTCTCCATCGTGAAAACCTGTTCGCCCTCTTGCACTTCAAAGGTCAGGCCACGCAGCCCATGGCGCACGTGGCGCGCTTGCAAGCGGGCGGGCGCATCTACAGCAACCGTCCACACGTCCAAACCACCTTGGGCTTGCAGTTGCGCCGCCAGTGCAAGCCCATGGGCGTCGTCCACATTGATGACCGCTGCCTTCAAACCCTGCCACACAAACAGCTTGGCCTTGGCTTGCCAGTAGGCCTCCATGCTGCGGTGGTAGTCCAAATGGTCTTGGGTGAAATTGGTAAAGATGGCGGTATGAATGCGTGTGCCATCTAAGCGGTGCTCTTCAATCCCGATCGACGAAGCCTCTATCGCCACAGCGGCCAGACCTTGCTGCGCGTAATCTGCAAATGCGTATTGCAGGCACACGGGGTCTGGCGTGGTCATGCCGGTGCTCACCACGTTCGGTGGCACGCCAATACCCAAGGTGCCCACCATGGCACACCCCTTGCGTTGTCCATGCTGGTAAGCAGCCAAAGCATGCGCCAACCACCAAGCGGTAGAGGTTTTGCCGTTAGTGCCCGTGACTGCCAGCACTTGCAACTGTGCCGATGGCTGCTGGCACCACTGCGCAGCAATTTCAGCCGTAGCAGCCTTCAACCCTAAAAGGCTAGCTACTGCGCCTTGCAAGTCAAAGGCTTCCATGCCTTTTTGCTCTACTAAGCATGCCACCGCACCGAGCGCTTGCGCAGAGGCCACATGCTGACGGCCATCTGTAACACCGCCGGGCCATGCAATAAACCCATCGCCTGGCTGCACCAATCGACTATCGGTACGCAATTGGCCCATCACACGGGCACGCAGCCAAGCAAGCGCTTGCTGCTGGTTGTTCAATAATTCAGGCGCGCTGCTCACAGCGACTCCTCCACAGGGTTAGCTACGATTTGGGGCTGTACCGCCATGTCAGGAGCCACACCCAAAAGTCGCAAACTCTGCTGAACCACCGTGCTGAAGACAGGCGCGGCCACTGCACCACCGTAGATGGTGCCGTTGCTGGGCTCATCGACCATCACCGCCACAATTACGCGCGGATTTTCAATCGGCGCCATGCCGGTAAACCAAGCGCGGTATTTTCCTGCGGCATAGTTTTTACCGACCTGCTTGCGGGCGGTACCCGACTTGCCGCCGACGGAATAACCCACCGTCTGTGCCCGCTGGCCCGTGCCACCGGGGCCTGTGGCCAAAGCCAGCATCTTGCGCACTTGCTCTGCGGTACGCTCCGAAAACACGGGCACGCCAACCGGTGGTTTGTCCAGCTTGAGCATGGTGGCAGGGATCACATTGCCGCCATTGGAGAACACGGTGTAAGAGCGCGCCATCTGCAGCAAGCTGGCTGACAAACCATAGCCATATGACATGGTGGCCTGCTCTACAGGACGCCAGGTTTTATACGGCCGCAAGCGACCACTTGCAGCGCCAGGGAAAGAAATTTGCGGCTTTTGTCCAAAACCCACCGCAGAGAAGGTTTCCCACATCTCTTTGGCCGTCAACTGCTGCGAGATTTTGGTAGTTCCCACGTTCGAGGATTTCTGAATGACACCTTCCACGGTCAACACACCGTAGTTTTTGGTGTCAGAAATGGTGGAGCCTGTCACATTGATTCGACCGGGGGTGGTATCAATCGTCGTAGTGGGCCGGACTTTTCCACTCTCCAGCGCCACCCCTACCGTAATAGGTTTGATGGTGGACCCTGGCTCAAACACATCCGTAATCGCGCGGTTGCGCAATTGCTCACCCGTCAAGCGCTTGCGATTGGAGGGGTTGAAACTCGGGTAATTGGCCAGCGCCAAAAGCTCCCCCGTTTTGGCATCCATCACCACCACCGTGCCACCGACGGCCTTGTGCGCAATGACCTGGTCCTTGAGCTTCTGATAGGCAAAAAACTGAATTTTGCTGTCGATGGACAGCTGAATATCACGACCATCAATGGGTGGGATTTCTTCCCCCACGCCCTCCACCACACGTCCCATGCGGTCTTTGATCACGCGGCGCGAACCCATCTTGCCCGCCAAGTCTTTTTCAAAGGCCAGTTCCATGCCTTCTTGGCCCTTGTCTTCCACATTGGTAAAACCGACGATGTGGGCTGCCGACTCCCCTTCCGGGTACTGTCGTTTGTATTCGCGTGACTGGTAAATGCCTTTGATGCCCAGCGCCTTGATCTGCAGACCCACATCCCAGTCCAACTGGCGCTTCACCCAGACAAAGCTCTTGTCCTCTGCCAGCTTTTTCTTAAGCTGCTCTAAAGGCATATCCATCAACTTCGCCAATTGGGGCAGCTTAGCCAAATCCTCGGGCGTATTCTTCTCTACGTCTTCAGGAATCGACCAAATACTGGCAGCAGGCACGCTGGATGCCAAGATCAAACCATGGCGATCCAAAATACGGCCACGGTTGGCAGATAACTCCAAGGTGCGCGCGAAACGCACTTCGCCTTGACGCAGAAAGAAATCGTTATCAATCACCTGCACCCAGGCTGCACGCGCAGCCAAGCCGGTGAATGCGAACACCACGCAAGCCATCACAAACTTGCTGCGCCATGCCGGTGTTTTACTGGCCAGCAACGGGCTGGATGCATAGTTCAGGCCGCGCCTCACTGCACACCTCCAGCCTGTTGGGTATCACGCACGTAATGGGTGATTGCAGGAGATGCGCCCTGCAGGCCCTGCGCTACCGCCAAGGATTCAATGCGAGAAGGCGAAGATTGCGCGCGCAGCTCCACTTGGAGGCGCTGGTATTCCGTCTCCAAGTTGCGAGACTCATTGGTGGCGCGGTGCAAGTCGGTAAACAGACGGCGAGACTCGTACTGGGTTTGCACAAGATACAACGCACTCAACATCACGGAGACCAACAACAAGAAGTTCAGGCGCAGCATAGGCCCCTCCTTGTCTGGTGCAGCCGTACACGGGATGTCATGCAGGCACCTCAGTACGTTCGGCCACGCGCATCACGGCACTGCGCGAGCGCGGGTTGGCATCAACTTCTGCCTTGCTGGGCTTGATACGCTCCAAGGCCTTCAAACGCATGGGCTTGGGCTGTGCAAACGGTGTGCGGCGGTCATAGACCTCTTTGGAGTGCTCCGCAATAAACTGCTTGACGATACGATCTTCCAGCGAATGAAAGCTGATCACCGCCAAACGACCGCCCGGTTTGAGCACCCGCAGGCTGGCGGCCAGCGCTTCCTCCAACTCCACCAATTCTGCATTGATAAAAATGCGCAGCGCTTGGAAGGTGCGGGTGGCGGGGTTTTGACCATCGCGGGTTTTCACAATTTTGCCGACCAAGTTCGACAAGTCCGTCGTGGTTTGCAAGGGTCCATTGGCTTCACGGTGCGCCACGATGGCCTTCGCAATAGGAAACGCCATACGTTCTTCACCATAGTCACGGATCACATCGGTGATCTGCTGCACTTCAGCTTCAGCCAGCCACTGCGTCACACTTTGGCCACGCGTGGTATCCATGCGCATATCCAAAGGGCCATCAAACCGGAAGCTGAAGCCACGGTCTGCTTGGTCAATCTGGGGGGAACTCACCCCCAAGTCCATCAAGATGCCATCCGCACTGGCGTCAGGCAGCTCACAGAGGTTGCGAAACCCTTCATGACGAATAGAAAAACGGGCGTCTTCGATACGCCCGGCTTCTGCAATTGCCAATGGGTCTTTATCAAAAGCGATCAGCCTGCCCTGCGGGCTGAGCCTGGAGAGGATGAGTCTTGAGTGGCCTCCTCGGCCAAAAGTACCATCAACATAAGTGCCATTGACAGCAGAAGGATCATTTCCCAACAAGGCGTCTACCGCCTCGTTCAATAAAACAGTGATGTGTTGGAGGGGCTGATTCAAAGCGCACCCTTTAGAAAGCGAAATCTTGAAATACGTCGGGCATGGGCGCTTGCATGGCTTGCGCCTCATGGGCTTCATAAGTGGCTTTGTCCCAAAGCTCAAAGTGATTGCCCATACCGAGCAAGATCACTTCACGATCCAGGCCCACGGCTTGGCGCAACTCGGGCGAAACTAAGACGCGACCTGTGCCGTCCATGTCGACATCCATGGCATTGCCCAAAAAGATGCGCTTCCACCATTGCGCCGACATTGGCAACTGGCCAATGCGCTCGCGAAACAGCAACCATTCAGAACGGGGAAAGAGCATCAGGCATCCATGGGGATGTTTGGTGATGGTGACTTGGCCTTGTGCTTGGGAAATCAGGGCGTCACGATGCCGGGTCGGTATGGATAACCGGCCCTTGCCATCGAGATTCAGCGAAGAAGCCCCTTGAAACACGATCGATCACACCCCGTTTGCTTGGGCCTTGGGCGTCCTTCACAGGACGTTTCAGGCAACTTTCACCACTTAATTGCACTTTTTTGCACTGTAGCAGCAAATTCAGGCTACGCCACTAGGGCCTTCACAAACATTTGCAATGAAATCAATGACTTAGAAAGTAAAAATTAAATACAAAATATCAAAAAGTCTTTTGTATTCAAAGGCTTAACCACTCATCGGCAGTACAAAGCTGTCCTACATCCCTTTTACGTTCTTTATCAAAACAAATCCCCCATGGTGAAAGGTCATCACCAAGGGGGATGGATTGGCAAAACTTTAGTTACAGGATGTATCTCGACAAATCTTCGTCCTGGCTCAGCATTTGCAGGCGTGCGTCCACATACGCCGCGTCAATGGTGACCGTCTGCCCTGCCAGTTTGACGGCATCAAAGCTCACCTCATCCAGCAAACGCTCCATCACCGTTGACAAGCGTCGCGCACCAATATTTTCGGTACGCTCGTTCACGGTGAAAGCGGTGTAGGCCAACCGGGTGATGCCATCTGGCGTGAAGGCCAGCTTCACACCTTCGGTTTCCAGCAGCGCCTGATACTGCTTGGTCAGTGATGCATGGGTCTGCGTGAGGATGGCCTCAAAGTCCTGCACCGACAACGATTGCAGTTCCACACGGATCGGGAAACGGCCTTGCAACTCCGGAATCAAGTCGCTGGGCTTGGACAGGTGAAAAGCTCCGGAGGCAATGAACAAGATGTGGTCGGTCTTGACCATGCCGTACTTGGTGGACACCGTGGTGCCTTCCACCAAGGGCAACAAATCGCGCTGTACACCTTGGCGTGAGATGTCAGAACCACTGGCTTCCTGGCGTGTGGCCACCTTGTCAATTTCGTCGATAAAAACAATCCCGTTTTGCTCCAGATTGGCAATGGCACGGCTCTTGGTCTCTTCTTCGTTGACCAGCTTGGCGGCCTCTTCGTCCACCAATTGCTTTAAAGCGTCTTTGATTTTGAGCTTGCGCGTCTTGCGGCGCTCTGGCCCCATTTGGCTGAACATGCCGCGCAGCTGCTCGGTCATCTCTTCCATACCTTGAGGACCCATGATTTCGAGCTGAGGCTTGGCTTCGGCCAAATCAATCTCAATCTCTTTGTCGTCCAACTGCCCTTCGCGCAGCTTTTTGCGGAAGATTTGGCGTGTGCTGTTGTCCTCGGCTGGTGCATCGCCCGTGCGCGCGGAGGGCAGCAGCACATCCAGCACGCGGTCTTCTGCGGCATCTTCTGCACGCATGCGCAGCTTTTTCATCTCGCTCTCGCGCGCTTGCTTGACGGCAATCTCGGCCAAGTCACGGATGATGGAATCCACATCCTTGCCCACATAACCCACTTCGGTGAACTTGGTGGCTTCCACCTTGATGAAGGGTGCATCCGCCAAGCGCGCCAAACGGCGGGCAATCTCGGTCTTGCCCACGCCAGTGGGGCCAATCATCAAGATGTTCTTGGGTGTGATCTCTTGGCACAGGCCATCCGCCACCTGCTGGCGGCGCCAGCGGTTGCGCAAAGCAATGGCCACCGCACGCTTAGCGGCCGCTTGGCCCACGATGTGGTTGTCCAGCTCGGAAACAATTTCCTGGGGGGTCATGGAGGACATAAGCAAATATCAGTCAAATCAGGCTCTAGCGCTTATGCAGCAAGCGCTAGCAGCTATTAATATTTAAACCACTGCAGCGCCAGGCGCTGTAGGCAAGACCTCAATGGTGTGGTTCATATTGGTATAGATGCACAGCTCGCCTGCAATCTCCAGCGACTTTTTCACGATGTCTTGGGCGGACAAATCGGTGTTGTTCAGCAGCGCTTTGGCCGCAGAGTGCGCATACGCTCCGCCCGATCCAATCGCCACAATGCCTTGCTCGGGCTCCAGCACGTCGCCGTTGCCGGTGATGATGAGCGAGGCGGAATGGTCGGCCACCGCCAGCATGGCTTCGAGCTTGCGCAGCACGCGGTCGGTGCGCCACTCTTTGGTCAGTTCAATGGCGGCACGGGTCAGGTGGCCTTGGTGCTTTTCCAGCTTGGCTTCAAAACGCTCAAACAGGGTGAAAGCATCGGCCGTGGCACCGGCAAAACCTGCCAGCACCTTGCCGTGGTAAAGCTTGCGCACCTTGCGCGCCGTGCCCTTGACCACAATGTGCCCCAGAGTGACTTGGCCGTCACCGCCGATGGCGACTTGCACGCCTTCGGGGGTTTCGCGACGGATGCTGATGATGGTGGTGCCGTGATACTGTTCCATAGCCTACGCAGATAAGGGCTGCGCCTGTGAATACAAGCGCCCATTCTGCATTTTTATGGACTCAGGCGAGCGTGGCCTGTACCGTCGCGTGTTCCTGAATGCCAATCACGTGAAAAAACACCGCGACCAGCTGATGCAGCTGCGTAAAGCGCAGGATATAGCCTTGGTTTTGCATGTCTGCCGCCCAGTTGAGCAAGCCACCTGCAGCCACAAAATCCAGGCGAATCAAGTTCTCACACCCTACTTCCAGCACCTGACCGCGCTGGGCCTGCGCCGTCAAGGCATCCAGCCACGCCTGCGGATCGCCTTCAATCACCCCCGCCAAACCGCCTTGCATGGTGCCTGCCTTGAGCACAGGCACCACACCCTGGGCCAGCGCATGCACCGACTGCAGCGATGCCTCTTGCAAGATGGAGACATCCGCTTCGCCCTCCTCTTGCACCACGCAATGGCACTGAGGCTCCACCCAGGATGGTGGCGACACCTCATAGGTCACACAGTAATCCAGTGCCACTTGCTCATAATCATCCATGCGATCCACCATGCGTAGCACGGCCATGCGCAATGCCCACCAAGCAGCCGAGGTAGCATTGTCACCGACCGGCGTGCGCTGCGCCAGCAACTGCAAGAGCTTGCCCGCGTCCGACATCACGAACTGCCCCTGGCTGTTCGACCAGACGTCCAGCAATTGGGCCAAGGGTGTCAACGCAGCCTCATCCACGGACTGCAAGCGCAACCACGACATGGACCACGGCTGCGGTGCGTCTGCCTGCGCCGCACGCAAAGCCGTGACTGCTCCCACCGTCAACATCGAAGGACAAGACCATTGAAACTGCCGTTTGGACGTATGGGGCCGGGCTGCACCATGCAAAGCTGGCATGCCCATGCGCTCAGGCATCGATGACCACAGCGGTGCAGAGCGCCCGAAGTGCTCCGCATAGTCAATCGCCAATGGCTCAAACGCCTCTTCGTCACCGGTTGCACGGCACAAGTCCAGCACGGCATGCCACAGCACGGCGGCTTTCTCTTCGTCAACCGCCTCGGTGCTGAGCACCTGCACCAGTTGCTCCAGCAAGCGGGTGCGCGCGCCATCCATGTCACCATGGGCAAACAAGATAGCGGCTTCTTCCAAATCAGGATGAGGTTTAAAAACGCGCGATGCAGGCAAAACGGCTGCTGGCTGCGGCACCGCAGCAACCCGCGCAGGTATCGCCGGCGTCAGAGGCAGCATATTCCCTGGAAGCGACTGCGCTGCAGACATTGGCGGTGCCGCGGGCTCCACCACGCTGTCCTCTCCGAGCACAGGAATATTTGCGGAGGGGCGCGCCGAGGGAGATTTCGGCACGGCGGTTTTATCTGCCTTGGCGCCCGTCTGCGCAGGGTTGCGCCACCACTGGCCAGACATTTGTGCCTCGATGGCATCAATTTTTTGCAACGTTTCCGTGCTGCGCGTCTCTTGACCTAACAGGGAAGACAACGCGTCATCTTTGGCCGCTTGGCTGGCACTGGCTTGCCCATCGACCTCATTGCGCTGGCGCAACAAGCGCAGTTGGGCAAACTCATGCAGCCGTATGGATTCATTGCGGCGCTTGCGCACCATGGACTCTTGCAGCACTTCACGTGCACTCAGACTGTCGGGATCAGAAGATGAGGCACTGGCAACCGGGTTGCCGCGCACCATGTGCATCACCTTGTTGAAAAAACCACCTGATTTTCCGCTGTCTGGATACATGTGCAGTTTTCAAAGCCGTGCAAGGGGCACGGCCCTCCCTCAATCGCCGAACATTTTTTGTTTGAGCTCACGGCGCTGTTGTGCTTCCAGCGACAGTGTCGCGGTAGGACGTGCCAGCAAACGCGGTACACCGATGGGCTCACCCGTCTCATCGCAGTAACCATAGTCACCCGCGTCGATTCGAGCAATCGATTGTTCGATTTTTTTCAAAAGCTTACGTTCTCGGTCGCGCGTACGCAACTCCAAAGCATGCTCTTCCTCAATGGTGGCGCGATCTGCAGGGTCGGGAACCACCACGGTGTCTTCACGCAGGTTTTCTGCGGTTTCACCGGCGTTGTTGTGCATGTCTTGCTTGAGCTTGACCAACTTGGCACGGAAATACGCCATTTGGACATCGTTCATGTACTCGTCATCGGACATTGCAACGATTTCAGCGTCGGTCAGCTCTTCCAAGGGCTTGGTCTTCCAGTTATTGGCGAGCTTGGGATCGCGTTTGGTCACGAAGGAAGTAGGCGCAGAAGTAGTCGTTGGCATGGTCTTGTTTGAAACGGCCTTGGTAACTGCGGCAGGTGCAGCAGCGGCCTTGGTGGGTTCATGGGTCACAGTGCGGGACTTGCTGCCCGCTGTGGTTTTGGCAGCAGCAGTGCTGGGCTTGGCTGCAGTTTTCTTGGCTGCGGGCTTGCCCGTCTGCTCAGCGGTGGTGGCGGCCACTTTGGAGGTGGCTTTTTTCTTGCTCGTCTCGACTGCTGTCACTTCCTGTCTCCTCACAGTACTAGCACGGCCCAGTCGGTTCACCCATCAGGTATGAAACTACCGGGTTCTTATCAGGGGCGCGATTGTATCGGTCAGACACGGCAACGCCCCTAAAGTTGTACATAACGCACAGACTTGTCTGGTTTAACCCCTGCCAGCGCAATGCTTTTCAGGGCCCCGCGCCGTTATACCAAGCACTGGTCCAGGCCTTGGCGCAAGATATCTTGAGGCAAATCAATCCCGATGAAGACCATCTTGCTCTGGCGCTTTTCGTCCGCTGCCCAATCTGGGCCCAGGTCGCTGCCCATCAACTGGTGCACGCCCTGGAAGATCACCTTGCGGTTGGTGCCCTGCATGTGCAGCACGCCTTTGTAGCGCAGCATCTTGGGGCCGTAGATATTGACGATGGCACCCAGGAAGTCTTCCAGCTTGGCCGGGTCAAACGCCTTGTCTGCACGGTAGACAAAGCTCTTGACGTCATCATCATGGTGGTGGTGATGCGGGTGGCTGCAGTGCTCACCATGCGCATGGTCGTGGCCGCAATCGTGGCCGTGTTCATGCTGGTGGTCATGACCATGGTCATGGCCTTCATGGCTGCAATGGCCGTGGTCATGGTCGCAGCCACTGTGGTCATGGCTGTGATCGTGGCCGTCTTCCTTGAGGAAGTCGGGGTCGATGTCCAGCTTGGCATTCAGGTTGAAGCCACGCAGGTCAAACACCTCGCTCAGCGCCACTTCCCCAAAGTGCACAGCCTTGATGGGTGCGCGGGGGTTCATGTGCTTGAGGCGGTGAATCAGCGCTTCTTTTTCACCCTCAGTCACCAAATCGGTCTTAGACAGGAAGATCTGGTCGGCAAACCCTACCTGGCGGCGCGCTTCCTGGCGGTCGTCCAGTTGCTGGTTGGCGTGCTTGGCATCCACCAAGGTCAAGATGGAGTCAATCAGATACGTTTCCGCAATCTCATCGTCCATGAAGAAGGTTTGCGCCACGGGGCCGGGGTCAGCCAGACCGGTGGTTTCGATCACGATGCGGTCAAACTCCACCAGCCCCTTGCGGCGCTTGGCGGCCAGCAGTTGCAAGGCTTCGCGCAAGTCTTCGCGGATGGTGCAGCAGATGCAGCCATTGCTCATCTGCAGAATCTGCTCTTGAGATTCCGTCTTCAGAATGTCGGTGTCGATGTTTTCTTCACCAAACTCGTTTTCGATCACAGCGATCTTCATGCCGTGCGACTCGCTGAGCACGCGCTTGAGCAGCGTGGTCTTGCCCGCGCCCAAAAAGCCGGTGAGGATGCTGACGGGGATGAGTGCCATGGAAATACAACCTTGTCGCAATGCGCAAACTGCAGCCAAGCAGCTTGCTGATTAATCAAAGCCCGAGCGCGAAGCAGTCGATGGCTGCGCGCCAGAGGCCGAAAGTGTAGCCAGTGCGGCAAGCACATGGCCCGAGCAGGGATGTGCCAATTCTTGGTGTTTTCAAGCTCTAGCGCTTATACAGAAAGCGTTAGCAGCTATGAATATTAATAGTTACTCAGGCGGCCACACGGTTTTCCAGCAAGCTGGCCATGGAGGCCAGGTTCAAGTCCCCCACCAAAACCCCGGTCAAGCGCGCGCCCCTGCCGTAAATGGGGACGGCAATCGTCAGGCAAAAGTCTTCGGTAGCGCTGGACAGGTAAATGGGCGAGACAAACGCATGGCCGCTGTCACGCACATGGGCAAAGTAGGACTGGCCGCTGCGATTGGCACCCGCACCGCCTGCACGAATCCGGCCATACATGGCGGGGTTGATCCAGTTGGCATAGGTTTGCACGCCCTGCGCATCCAGCTCAAACAACACCTCAAAGAAGGGATAGGCCTTGAACACATGATCCAGCGCCCGGGCATCGCGCCCCCGCGGCTCCTGCAGCAGGCGCTGCAAGATGTCCAGCACATGCGCCTCCCAACCGGCCATGCTCTCGCCCAGGGCTTCGGGGTGAATCACGCGCGGTGACTGGGCCTCCACCACAATCACATTGCCGCCTGCGTTTTTACCCACTTTTTTCAGTTTGGCCGCGCGTGCCGAGGCTTCCACGCAGTCTTGCGGCATGCCGGTGCTGCCGTTCACGCACGACACCGACATGCTGGCCACGGGGTGGCTTTCGCCGTCCTCGGTCACAAAATAGCCACGCTGCAGGTCTTCGGTGTCGTACAGGTGCTGGGCCAGGGTGTGAAACTGCGCCATCGCGCGTTGCAGTTGCGGAATCAGCAGTGGATCGGGCTGGTCAAACAGCACGATGAAATCATCACCGCCGATATGGCCCAGCATGCAGTCCGTACTCATGGCCAGCACATGGCGCAGGATCTCCGCCAGCGTGCGGATCATGGCGTCACCGCGCACAAAACCATAGCGGTCATTGAAGGCCTTGAAATGGTCCAGGTCGATATAGACCAGCTCCAGATGCCCGTGTTTGCGGGCAATGCGCATCTCGATCGCCTGGCGCAACGTGGGCCCCGTGGGCAGCTGGGACAGCGGGTGCAAGCTGGCACCATGCGCTTGCCGCGCCAGCAGGTGGGAGACCAGCATCATCGGCTCCAGCGTGCCGATGTAGCAGCCGCGCTCATCCACCACGGCCCAGGGCGTGGCTTCCATGCGTTCCAGATACAGGCTGCGCGCCAGGGCCGTCAGGCCAATATTGAAGGGCAGCATGCGCTGCAGCGGCTGCGCGCCCTGCGCCACCGTGCGGGTGTTGCGCGAAAGCGCCCGCCCGCGGGGCAGCACCCCCACGGGGCGCCCCTCATCGGTGAGCATGCACCAAGGCAGCTCCGGGGCTTCCCGGAAGGCTTGCCGCACCAGCGTCAGCGGGGTCTGGATATCAAATGCGGGCGGCGACTCAATCACATCGGTGATGCAAAAGCGATCCACGCGCTGCACCGGCACACTTTTGTCGGCGGCGGGCACGCCCAGCTTGCCCGTTAATGGTGCATAGCTGGGCTTGGCCAGCAAAAAGCCTTGCACCAAATGAATGCCCAGCGAACGGCAAAACACCACGTCCTCGGTGCGCTCCAGGCCCTCCGCAATCACGGTGGACCCCAGGCGCTCAGCCATCGACACCAAGGCTTCCAGCAATACCGAGCGCACGCGGCTGCCGCGCGCTTCATGCACCAGCCCCCGGTCCACCTTGATGTAGTCCGAGCGCACCATGCCCAGCACCGACAGGCAGTTAAAGCCCGCCCCCATGTCGTCGAGCGCAATGCGCAAGCCCTGGCTACGCAGATCGTCGCAGCGCTGCGCCAACCCGGCGGGGTCAACTTTTTCACTCTCCACCACTTCGATCACCACCTCATGGTGGTCAATGCCCCAGTCATGGAGCCATTGCACAAACTGCGCAGGCCAGTGGGGCTGCATCAGCGTGGAAGGCAGCACGTTCAAAAACAAGGTCATGCCCGGCGCCAAATCCGCGACCTTGCGCTGCAAGGCTTTTTGCTGCAACGCAATATCCAGCGCATCCAGCCGCCCTAGGTAACGCGCCAAGGTGAAAGTTTCATAGCCGGAGAGCAAAGCCCCCTCTGGGGTGCGCAAGCGGCACAGTGCCTCTTGCGCATGAATGCGCCCGCCATCCGATAAGTCGATGATGGGCTGAAAGTGCACCTCCACATATTTCTCGATGCCACTTTGCAGCCACGGATAGCGCAATCGCGTGAGCAGCACCATGAAAGGCACGGCGTCATCCAGCAGCATGGCGGGCGACTGCTGCGCAGCCAGCTGCACCACGGCCACCAGCGTCAGGGCCAGCACTTGCTCATCCACATCCTGTGCCAGCTGCTGCATCAGCGCCAGCACCTCGTCCTTGTGCGCCAGCTTGAACACCCACACATTGCGCCCCATGCGCATGCCTTGCAGGCGCACCCAGGCAGGGGGGGTGTGGTGTCCTTCGTATTTGAGCAATAGCTCCATGGTGTGTGTCCCGCTCATTCGCTTGTATAAAAAGGTAACAAGCAATAAGCACACCACGTCACCGTGCAAAAACAGGAGCTGCTGGCGCTCTGCCACCAAGCACTTCAGACACAAAACAATCTGAAAGCATGGTTTTACCTGCACTGACAGCTCCTCTTTTAGAGGATCAGCGTTCAGGATTTTTTGCGTGCGCGCGGGTGGGCCTGCTCATAGGCCTGAGCGAGGTGCTGAAAATCCAGCCGCGTATAGATTTGCGTGGTGGAGATGTTGGCATGCCCCATCAGCTCTTGCACCGCACGCAAATCACCGCTGGACTGCAACACATGGCTGGCAAACGAATGGCGCAGCACATGCGGGTGCACCGCCGCAGGTAGACCCGCTTGCTGGCTGCGCTGGCGCAGGCGCAGCCAGATCATTTGCGGGGTAATGCGCGCGCCGCGTGCGCCCACAAACAGCGCAGGCTCGGCCCAGTGCGGCGCAAAACGACTGGCACGCAGCCCCATCCAGCGCTGCAGCGCCGCCTTGGCCGGTGCACCTACCGGCACGCTGCGGCGCTTACCGCCTTTGCCGGTGACGTGCACCAAGCCCGCCTGCAGATCCAGCCACCCCAGTCCGGAGCCGGCTTGCGCATCCAAGTGGGCCAGTTCACTCACGCGCAAGCCACTGCTGTAGAGCAGCTCGGTCATGGCCGCATCGCGCGCCTCTTCCCAAGGGTCCGCATCGGGGTTCACAAACGCAGCCAGATGCACGGCATCGTCCACGCCCAGCGCTTTGGGCAAGGGCTTGGCCGTTTTCGGGGCACGAATACCCTCGACCGGATTGCGATCCACCCAGCCCTGCCACGCCGCCCATTTGAAAAAACCACGCCAGCACGACAGCCACAGCGCAATGCTGCGCCCGTGGCGGCCTTTGGCATGCATGGCTGCCACAAAGCGGCGAATGTGTGGGGATTGCAGCGCCAGCACCTCATGGCTGGCCTGCGCTGCCATGGCCTGCAATTGCTGCAGGCCCTCGGTATAGATCGCCACAGTGCGCGGGGCCAGACGGCGCTCGCTGGCCACATGCTGCAGGTAGGCCTGCAACTGGGGTGCAAGTTCCACCGCGTCTGGCATGCCTACGCTGGCGTACAGCCCTGGTTAATTGCCCGAAGGCATCACACGCAGACGGCCCAGCGCAGCGCTGGCCTGCTCGGCAATGCGCGAGAGGAATTCAGTGCCCATGGTGGCATCAAAGCGCAGCGGATCGGGAGAGCCCAGCACCAACAAGCCGAAAGCCGGGCTTTGGCTGTCGTTAGGGCCTTCGCGCAGTGTCAGCAAGGCCATGGACTGCACTTCGCTGGCGTTGGGCAGCCAGGCAGTCGGCTCAAAGCCCAGGTTGGGGCCGCAAAACGGCATGGTCAGCGACGTGGCAAA
>JAFAGF010000229.1 GCA_023422975.1 Pseudomonadota bacterium | reverse complement strand
CCCGCCGAGCGCAGCGAATCGGTCGATGATGAAGATGGCCTGATGGGCCTGCCCACCGACAGCTTGACCGATGCCTCCAGCAACAACGCCGAAATTTACGTGGGCGAGCTGGGCAAGTGGCTGGAAGTGCGCTCGCGCTACCTCAGCTGGGTCGATGGCCGTCTGGCCCAGATGGTGATTGCCACCGACATCACCCAGCGCCGCTTGGCAGAAGAGCAAGCAGCGCGCCAGACCGAGCAAGCCCACTCGGCCAGTCGCCTGATCACCATGGGCGAGATGGCCTCCAGTGTTGCGCATGAGCTGAACCAGCCCCTGACGGCCATCAGCAACTACAGCAGCGGCATGCTCTCGCGCCTGGAGTCGGGCACGTTGACCGAAGAGCAGATGAAGTTTGCGCTGGAGAAAACCGCCCACCAGGCGCAACGCGCCGGACAGATCATTCAGCGCATTCGCTCCTTCGTCAAACGCAGCGAACCCAACCGCACCCTGGTGCACGCCCAAGAGATGGTGGACGAAGCGCTGGAGCTGGCCAACATTGAGATGCGCCGGCGCAACGTGCGCCTCACGCATTTTGTGGCAGCGCGCATTCCACCAGTCATGGCCGACGCCATCTTGATTGAGCAGGTACTGATCAACCTGATCAAAAACGCTGGCGAGTCCATTGACCAAGCACAACGCCCACCGGCCCAGCGATCGGTAGAACTGCGGGTGCAACCCAAAGACAATGAAGGGCTGGCTGGGGTCGAGTTTTCGGTCAAAGATTCTGGCAAAGGACTGCCACCGGAAGTACAAGAGCGCTTGTTTGAAGCCTTTTTTTCCACTAAAAACGAAGGCATGGGCATTGGCTTGAACCTGTGCCGCTCTATTGTCGAGTCACATCACGGACGGATGTCCGCAGAGAACCTCTACAATGGTTCCGAGGTGGTCGGTTGCCGGTTCTTCTTTTGGATACCGTTGGCCGCCGCTCAGGAAAAGGGAGACAACTTTTCTTCGGCAATTAATCCAAATACAAGGAAATCTGCATGAGCTTGACACCTAAAAAAGGCACAGTCTACGTAGTTGATGACGATGAGGCCGTCCGTGACTCGCTGCAATGGCTGCTGGAGGGCAAAGACTACCGCGTGCGTTGTTTTGACTCGGCAGAGTCCTTCCTCTCGCGCTACGACCACCGGGAAGTGGCCTGCCTGATTGCCGATATCCGTATGGGCGGCATGACCGGTCTGGAACTGCAAGACAAGCTGCTGGAACGCAAGTCGCCCTTGCCTATCGTGTTCATCACCGGCCACGGCGACGTGCCCATGGCAGTCAACACCATGAAAAAAGGCGCGCTGGACTTCATCCAGAAGCCTTTCAATGAAGACGACCTGCTGAGCGTCGTCGAACGCATGCTGGACCATGCCCGCGAAGCCTTCGCCGGCCACCAGCAAGCCGCCAGCCGCGAGGCCCTGCTGTCCAAGTTGACAGGCCGCGAATCGCAAGTGCTGGAGCGCATTGTGGCTGGCCGTCTGAACAAGCAAATTGCCGACGATCTGGGCATCAGCATCAAGACCGTGGAAGCCCACCGCGCCAACATCATGGAAAAGCTGGGCGCCAACACTGTGGCCGATCTGCTCAAGATTGCCCTGGGTTCCTCGGCTGCAGCCAAAGCCACGGCATAAAATCAAGGGCTAACCCCCAAGGCTGCCAGCGCCTGTAAAGGTCTGGCAGCTTTTTTATTTCTCACGCACACCTCACACACCATGACAGCCCAGATCATTGACGGCAAAGCCCTCTCCGCCCAATTGCGTACCGAAGTTGCCCAGCGCGCAGCTGCGTTGACCGCCAAGGGCACCAAGCCCGGTTTGGCCGTGGTGCTGGTGGGCGACAACCAGGCCTCGCAGGTGTATGTGCGCAACAAGGTCAAGGCGTGCGAAGACGTGGGCTTTCACTCGGTGCTGGAAAAGTACGACGCCACCATGACCGAAGCCGAGTTGCTGGCCCGTGTGGAAGCGCTGAACAACGACCCCAGCATCCACGGCATCTTGGTGCAACTGCCCCTGCCCAAGCACATTGACGACCACAAGGTCATCGAAGCCATCTCTCCCTTGAAGGACGTGGACGGCTTTCACGTCGCCAGCGCGGGTGCGCTGATGGTGGGTGAAGTCGGCTTCAAGGCCTGCACCCCCTACGGCTGCATGAAGATGTTGGAATCAATCGGCATGAAGGACCTGCGCGGCAAACACGCCGTGGTGATTGGCCGCTCCAACATCGTGGGCAAGCCCATGGCCATGATGCTGCTGGCTGCCAACGCCACCGTCACCGTCTGCCACAGCGGCACCGCCGATTTGGCCGCCATGACGCGCCAGGCCGATGTGGTGGTGGCTGCCGTAGGCAAGGTGAATGTGCTGACGGCAGACATGATCAAACCCGGCGCCGTGGTGATTGACGTGGGCATGAACCGCAACGCCGAAGGCAAGCTGTGCGGCGATGTGGACTACGACGGCTGCAAGGAAGTGGCGGGCTACATCACCCCTGTGCCCGGCGGCGTGGGCCCCATGACCATCACCATGCTGCTGGTCAATACTATGGAAGCCGCAGAGCGCACCGCTGCAGCCCAATAAGCCTTCGGCTGACGGACACCCGACCTCCTCCGGCGTTATGCTGGCGGAGGTTTTTTTATAGCTGTTGACGCTGGATTTGCTTAGGTTTCGGATACAAAACCCATCAAAGATTAGAAAATTCCAGCGCTCATAGCTATCAAGACAATAGTTAACACCACACCCTTGAAACCCGCCCAGTTGGCGCAAAATGCTTGTCTATGACCAATGCTTTGCTTGAATCTTCCAGCCTGCCGCAGTTTGACCGCATCACCCCTGCGGATGTCGGCCCTGCCATCAACACATTGATTGAACGCGCACAAGCGGCATTGGAGACGGTGACCGCGCCGGACTTCCCTGCAGAGTGGAATGCCATTGCCAAGGTGCTGGACGTAGCCACCGAGCAACTGAGCATGCAGTGGAGCGCCGTGAGCCACCTCTCCAGCGTGGCCGACAGCCCCGAGCTGCGCGAAGCCTACAACGCCGCCCTGCCCAAGATCACCGAGTTTTGGACCAATCTGGGGGCAGACGAGCGCCTGTACGCCAAGTACAAAGCCATTGATGTGAACACCCTCACGCCCGAGCAAAAGCAGGCCCACGCCCATTCGCTGCGCGGCTTTGTGCTGTCGGGTGCTGAGCTGCAAGGTGCAGACCGCGAACGCTTTGCCAAGATTCAAGAGCGCAGCGCAGAGCTGGGCCAAAAGTTCAGCGAAAACACGCTGGACGCCACCGACCACTGGGCCTACTACGCCACCGAGCAAGAGCTGGATGGTGTGCCTGCCGACGTGCGGCAAGCAGCCAAAGCTGCGGCCGAAGCCGATGGCAAAGAAGGCTACAAGCTCACACTCAAGATCCCTTCGTACCTGCCCGTGATGCAGTTTGCGAAAAATAGCGCCATCCGCGAAAAGGTCTATCGTGCCTACGTGACCCGTGCGTCCGACCAGGCCGAAGGCGATCTGGCCAAGTATGACAACGCGGCTATCATCAAAGAGATCTTGGCACTGCGCCAAGAAGAAGCACAGTTGCTGGGCTACAAGAGCTTTGCGGAAGTGTCTTTGGTGCCCAAAATGGCCAACTCACCCCAGCAAGTCATCGACTTTCTGCGCGATCTGGCACAGCGTGCACGCCCCTACGCCGAAAAAGACGTGGCCGATCTGCGCGCCTTTGCCAAGGATGAGCTAGGCATTGCCGACCCACAGCCTTGGGACTGGACTTTTATTGCCGAAAAGCTCAAGGAAGCGCGTTACTCCTTCAGTGAACAAGAGGTCAAGCAGTACTTCACAGCACCCAAGGTGCTGGCGGGCCTGTTCAAGATCATCGAAAACCTGTTTGATGTGAAGATCAGCAAAGACCAGGCTCCGGTCTGGAACAAGGATGTGCTGTTCTACCGCTTAGAGCGCAACGGCCAAGTGATTGGCCAGTTCTACCTGGACCAGCCCGCCCGCAAGGGCAAGCGCGGTGGCGCGTGGATGGACGATGTGCGCAGCCGCTGGTTGCGCCCCGACACCGGCAGCCTGCAAACACCTGTGGCCCACATGGTGTGCAACTTTGCCGATGGCGTGGATGGCAAGCCTGCCCTGCTTACGCACGACGACGTGATCACCCTGTTCCACGAGTCCGGCCACGCGCTGCACCACATGCTCACGCAGGTGAACGAGCGTGATGTCTCCGGCATCAATGGTGTGGAATGGGATGCGGTGGAGCTGCCCAGCCAGTTCATGGAAAACTTCTGCT
>JAFAGF010000173.1 GCA_023422975.1 Pseudomonadota bacterium | reverse complement strand
TCTTCATCATTCCAAAATCGCTTGATAGCTTCTTTCATGACAAGCCCCTTTTCACAAAGAAAAAATAAATTGCATTCACTATCAGCTATTCATGACAGCTAAAAGCTAATTTAAAGAGGACCTCTCACTCTCCATGTAGGAAATACCCGCTCTCCACAATGAGCAAACATCCAAACAAACACTTACAAACTATAAATAATCACACATTGATCTACTTGCCCTATCGGTCAAGCGCGCCTTGACTGCACCGTCTGCTGCACCTCTTCTGCACGCGTGCAGGCCTTAGCACACCGAAGTACTAGCAAAAAACCCCCTGACTAGAGGCATCCACAGTGATTCAGCATAAAATTTTCAATTTTGGCATCTGGCTCTGACAGGCGAAAATGCCTTTTTCGTACACCCACCGACTGTTCGTTGAAAGTACCTACATGTCTCTCGCGTCCGTGCTTTCCTTGCTCGTCCTTCGCAACAACCAATTACACCTTGTGCGACCTGTTACGACAGCGGGAATGATTTGTGCCTTTGCCTTTGCTGTTGGCAGCGCATCGGCGCAACCAACGTCTACGGCGGAGGTGTCCAAGCTGCTGGAGCAGGGCAAGCTTTCTGAAGCCGCACAGCGCGCGCAAAGTCACCTCAAGCAAAACGCCAATGATGTACAAATGCGTTTTTTGCAAGGCGTGATTGCGGCAGAACAGCGCAAGTATGACCAGGCGATCCAAGTCTTCACCGCGCTCACGCAAGACTATCCCGGACTGCCAGAGCCCTATAACAACTTGGCCGTGCTGTACGCCGCCAAGGGCGAAGAGCGCAAAGCTGCGCAGGTCTTGGAGCAGGCCATTCGGACCAACCCCAGCTACGCCACCGCCCATGAGAATTTGGGGGATTTGTATGCCCGCATGGCCAGCGATGCTTATGCCAAGGCACTGCAACTGGATGGCAATCGCAAAGCGATTCAGCCCAAGCTTTCGCTGATCAAGCAAATTTTCCCGGCTACAGCAACTGCCGCCACTGCAGCAGCAACGACTGCAGCAGCCCCCGTTGCAGTCACCGCTGCACCTGCGCCAGCACCCAACAAACCCGTCATGGAAGCGACTGCTGCCTCCGTAGCGGCACCAACACCTGCCGTTGTGACTGCACCAGCGACAGTGGCCGTAGCCCCTGTTGCAGAACCCAAGCCCGCCCCAGCCGTCAAGCCTGCCGAGCCTGTGAAGGAAAAGGAACCAGCCAAACCAGACAGCAACCAGCCCGCCATTGCAGCGGTTGAAAAGGCAGTGGCCGCGTGGGCCAAGGCCTGGGAGCAGCAAAACATCACCGGCTATTACGCGGCCTACAGCAACCACTTTGATCCCCAAGGTGGCACCTTGGCCGCCTGGAAAGCAGAGCGCAAGGACCGGATTGTTGGCAAGCCTGCAATCACGGTAGAAGTGCGAGATCTAAAGGTCTCCGTGCATGGCGAACGTGCTACGGCCAACTTCCGCCAGTATTACGCCGCAGGCAGCTACAAGGCGACCACGCGCAAAACACTGCGTCTACAACAAGAGGGCGATAAGTGGCGCATCACCCGAGAGGAAACTGGTCGTTAATGTTTCGCACTACAAACCGCTTCTCTGCCGGGAATGAGAAGCGCTGGTCTACCACGCTGCTATCGCTTGCGGTATTCACAACTTGTCTGGCGTGGAGTACCTTCAGCCACGCCGACTCCGAGCAAGCACGTGCCGAAAAACGTCTGGTGGAAATCCTGGCACAAATTGAGCGTCGAGAAATCAACGAGGCGTTCCGCGCTGTGACGGAGCTGACCGAAGAAGTCCCCAACTTCCGTGCGGCGCAACTGCTGTACGCCGATATGCTGCGCCTGCGCACCGGCGGCACCCCGATGGGCGAACAGTTGGCCCGAGCCCAAGCCGCACCTAGCAAACGCAACATGGGCGTCGCCGATCAGGACATTGCGCCGCCAGAGTTCTACAAAGGCCTGCAAAACGAGCTGCAACGCCGCCGTCAGGCGGCCATTGATTTGCCGCCTCCAGGCATGGTGCCTAGCAACCTGATGCACCTAGGTTCCTCGGTGCGCCATGTGATTGCGATTGACACCAGCAAGTCACGCCTTTACGTCTTCTCCAACGGCCCCAAAGGGCTGGAGGTAGTGAGCAATTTCTACGTCACGGTCGGCCGCAACGGCGTGAACAAACGCGTAGAAGGTGACCAGCGCACCCCATTGGGCGTGTATTTTGTGGGCCGCCAAATCCCCAGCGAAAAGCTGCCGGAGCTATACGGCAAGGGCGCGCTGACTGTGAACTACCCCAACGACTGGGACCGCGCTTTGGGCCGCACAGGCAGCGGCATTTGGCTGCACGGCGTGCCTTCTGACCAGTTCGCACGTGTGCCGCAAGCCAGCGATGGCTGCGTGGTACTGTCCAATCCAGACATTGCGTTTTTGATGGCATCCATTGACCGCCGCACCCCAGTATTGATTACCGAGAAGCTGCACTGGGTTACGCCGCAATGGACCATGAAGCAGCAGCCCGACAATTTCAAAAAAGAAATTGACCGCTGGCAAGCAGCCTGGCGCCAAGGCGATACACACAGTCTGAACACACTCTACAGCGCCGAGTTGACTGCTGCAGACGCTTTGGAAAAACGTCGTGGCCGCTTGGCCAGTGTGGGGCCGCTGTCAAAGTTGTCGGTCGAAGACATGTCGGTCTACAACTGGCAAGAGGATGCCGGAGAGATCCGCATCGTGAATTTGCACGTGGCCAAAAACGCTACCACCACGGTGCGCCAGTACTGGCGCAAGCAAGGTGGCCAGTGGAAAATCTTCGCAGAGGATTTGCTGAGCTAAGCACCCAAGCCCTCCGCCAAGTCCCTTCACCAAAAAGCCCGCAATTGCGGGCTTTTTCTTTTCCATCCATACCCGCAGGCGGAAACCCGCGCAGCGCACTGCATCATGTTTTCATACGCTGCACCAGCCGCTGGCTTTGCGCGTCCATACCCACCAGCTCTACGGTGCAGCCATGCTGCTGCAAACGCTGCACGACTTTGTCCAGCGCGCCAATCGCGGTGATGTCCCAAAAATGCGCAGCACTCACATCAATGCGCACTGGAAAGCCTGCCACGGCACGCACATCAAACTGTTCGACCAGCGCATCGGCAGAAGCAAAAAATACCTGCCCACGCACCCACCAGGTGCGCAGGCCGGTCTGAGCATCATCCTCATGCGTGACGTGCAGCATGTGCGCCACCTTGAAGGTAAAGAACACGCCAGAGAGCAGCACCCCGGCAATCACCCCCGCCGCCAGGTTGTGCGTAGCCACGGTGATGACCACCGTCGCCAGCATGACCCCGCTCGACAAGCGTGGATAGCGCACCAGGTTGCCCAGCGATTTCCAGTCGAAGGTCGATGCCGACACCATCACCATGATGGCCACCAGCGCCATCACCGGCACTTGCGAGACCCAGTCTTTCAGCGCCACCATCAGCACCAGCAAAAACACCCCGGCAAAAAGCGTC
>JAFAGF010000143.1 GCA_023422975.1 Pseudomonadota bacterium | reverse complement strand
TGCAGCGCGTCGTGCGGGCCGCCCGCGTAGGGCACAGCGCAGCCCCAGCGCTCCAGCAGCGCACGCGTGGCCGCGCAGGTCTGCGGGTCGTCTTCGATGTACCACGCCACGCCGCCTTGCAGCGGCGCGTCGTCTTGCTGGGTGGGGGCGCTGGGGCGCACGGCAGGTTGCAGGGCTGCGGCATCGCCCAGTGGCACCGTGACCCAAAACACGCTGCCCTGGCCCAGCGTAGAGCGCAGGCCAATTTCGTGGCCCAGCAGCTTGCCCAGGCGCTCCACAATCGCCAGCCCCAAGCCGGTGCCACGGTCATCGGCATGGCCTTCGTCCAAGCGGCGAAATTCTTCAAAGATTTCGCGCTGCAGGCTGGGCGCAATGCCAGGGCCTTGGTCATGCACCTCAATGCGCAGCTGCGTGCCGGCGCGGCGGCAGCCCACCACGATGCGGCCGCTGCGGCTGTAGCGAATGGCGTTGGAGACAAAATTTTGCAGGATGCGGCGCAGCAAGGCCTCGTCACTGCGCACCACATAGCGGCTGGCGCGGGTGCGCAGTTGCAGGCCTTCGCTTTCGGCCAGCATGGCAAAGTTGTTGTGCACCACGTGCAGCAGCGAATCCAGCGCAAAGTCGCGCACGTGCACCTCCAGCTGGCCCGATTCCATGCGCGCAATGTCCAGCAGGCTGGTGAGGATGGCGTCTTGCGACGCCAGCGCAGCGTCAATGCTTTCGGCCACGTGGCGGCCAGCATCGTCATGCACATGGCTGGGCAGCAAGCTTGTGAACATGCGCGCGGCATTCAGCGGCTGCAGCAAATCATGCACAGCGGCATTCACAAAGCGGGTTTTGTAGCGGTTGGCTTGTTCCGCCTCCTGGCGTGCGGCGTCCAGATCGCGGGTGCGCTCGGCAATGCGCTGCTCCAGCGCATCGGCCAGCGAACGCAATTCACGCGCAGCATTCTTGTAGCTGGTGATGTCGGCGTAGCTGGTGACAAAGCCGCCGTCGGGCAGCGGATTGCCGCGAATTTCCAGCACCGTGCCATCGCCTTTCTCGCTTTCGTGCAGATGCGGTTTGCCACTGCGCAAATGGCCCAGGCGGCGTTGAATCGCCACTTCCATGGGCGCATCGCCCAGCAGGCCGCGCTTGGCGTTGTGGCGCAGCAAAGCTTCAATCGGGGCGCCCACATAAATCAGCTCTGACGGGTAGCGAAACAGCTGCAGATAGCGTGAGTTCCAGGCCACCAGATTCAGGTTGGCGTCGATGATGGCCACGCCCTGAGGCAGATGCTCCAGGCTGCGCGAAAGCCCGGTATCGGCCTGCTGCGCGGCTTGCACGATGCCGTCCTGGGCGGTGCGTAGCTCTTGCGCGTGCTGCTGCAGCACGGTCTCCAGCTCTTGGCGGCTGCGCAGGCGCAGGCGTGCGATGCGTTGGCGCTGTCGCACAAACAGCACCAGCAGGCCGCCCGCCAGCCACAGCCCGGCAGCGGCCGCAGCAGCCCACCAACTGGTGGTGGCGCTGGAGCGGGTGTCGTGCAGCAAGTGCATCCTCCAGCTGCTGTTGGGCAGCGCCATGCTTTGCAGTAGCATGCGGCGCGGCAGTGCGGGGTCATCTACGTTGACCACGCTGCTGCCGTTGCCCAGCGTTTTCAGGGTCTTGAAATGCAGGGGTGTGAGCTTTTCAGACTGGTACTGGCGCGTGGCGGCCAATTCCGCTTTGGCCTGCGGGCTCAGTGGGTAGAGCAAGCGGTAGCGCCATGCCGGGCGGCTGCTCAGAAAAATCACGCCATAGGCATCGGATACGGCCACCATGTCGGTGTGGGTAGGCCATTCACGCTCCAGCTCTTGAAGTGCAATTTTGATAGCAATCAGGCCAATTGCAGCACCGTGATTGTCGTAAATGGCTTGGGAGAGAAAGTAGCCTGGCAAGCCGGTGGTAGTGCCAATCCCATAAAAGCGTCCACTGCCGCTGCGCAGGGCATCTTGCACATAGGGGCGGTAGTTGTAGTCCTCGCCCACGTTGTTGCGCGGTTCGCGCCAGTTGCTGGCGGCCACGGCAATCCCTTGCAGGTTGATGAGCGTGAGGGTGGAGGATTGGCTGGCACCGTTGGCGCGCTCCAGTTTGCGGTTGAGGTAATCCACGTCGTAGCGCGAGAGCGGGCGCTGCAGGGCCGCGCGCAACTCGGGGTCCAGTGACAGGACTTCGGGCAGGGTGCGGTAGCGATCCACACGCTGCGTCAGCGCCTGTGCGCGCACCGCCAACTGGCGCTGGAAGACTTCGCTTTCGCTGCGCAGCGCCTGCCGCCACGTCAGCCAGCCTACGCTGAGCATGCTCAGCAGCATGCCGGCGATCAGGATGACAACGGTCCAGGCTGGGCGGCGACGAAGGTTTGCAAACATCTTCGCAGTGTGCCCGTGATCGCAGGCATTTGCCCATCACCGGGCTTGCTGCAAGGGCTGCGCAGATTCGTAGTTATACGTAGAAAACGGCACTTTTCCCTAGGGCGTGGGGCCATCTAATACCAATAGGTTATCGGCAGTTGGGTGGCCGCGCAGTACAAACCGGGCAGTCGCACCTGCGTGGTGCATTCATCTTGGGATTCCTCCGGAAGATTTTGTATGCAAGCCGTTCCTGCTGAAGCTATTGCCAAGCTCAAGCTGCCGTTCTATCGCCAGCTGTATTTCCAAGTGGTGTTTGCCATCATCATCGGTGTGTTGCTGGGCTACTTTGAGCCCGAATACGGCGCGGCGATGAAGCCGTTCGGTGATGCGTTCATCAAGCTGATCAAGATGATCATCGCGCCCGTGATTTTCCTGACCATCGTCACTGGTATCGCAGGCATGACGCAGTTGAGCACGGTGGGCCGTGTGTTTGGCAAGGCCATGGCGTATTTCCTGACCTTTTCCACCCTGGCGCTGATCGTGGGTCTGATCGTGGCCAATGTGTTCCAGCCCGGCGCGGGCATGAACATCAACCCTGCCGATCTGGACCAGACGGCGGTGAAGGGCTACGTGGCCAAGTCGCACGATATGTCGCTGACCGGCTTTGTGATGGATATCATCCCCAAGACACTGATCAGCCCGTTCGTGGGTGACAACATCCTGCAAGTGCTGCTGGTGGCCGTGCTGTTTGGTGTGTCGCTGGCCATGGTGGGCGACGCCGGCAAGCCTGTGCTGAACTTCTTTGAAGCGCTGACCAAGCCTGTGTTCAAGCTGGTGAACATTGTGATGAAGGCCGCCCCTATTGGTGCTTTTGGCGCGATGGCGTTCACCATTGGCAAGTTTGGTCTGGGTTCGCTGCTGAACCTGGCCGAACTGGTGCTGACCTTCTACATCACCTCGGCCATCTTCGTGCTGGTGGTGCTGGGTGCGGTAGCCCGTGCCTGCGGTTTCTCGGTGTTCAAGCTGATCCGCTACCTCAAGGAAGAGCTGCTGCTGGTGCTGGGCACCTCGTCGTCGGAGTCGGCATTGCCTTCGCTTATGCACAAGATGGAACACGCGGGCTGCAAGAAGTCGGTGGTGGGCTTGGTCGTGCCCACCGGCTATTCGTTCAATTTGGACGGCACCAATATCTACATGACACTGGCCGCGCTGTTCATCGCACAAGCCACCAATACGGACCTGACACTGGGACACCAAATCGCGCTGCTGCTGGTGGCCATGCTGTCGTCCAAGGGCGCTGCCGGCGTGACCGGCGCAGGCTTCATCACCTTGGCGGCTACACTGGCCGTGGTGCCTGAAGTGCCCGTGGCTGGCATGGCGCTGATTCTGGGTGTGGACCGTTTCATGTCCGAGTGCCGCTCGCTGACCAACTTCATCGGTAACGCCGTTGCCACCGTGGTGGTCTCCCGCTGGGAAAAGGGCGTGGACATGGAGCGCCTGAACGCAGCCTTGGACGGCAAGGAGTTGCCAGCCCTGGAGCCTGTGAAGGTGTAACCCTTGCCTCCGGTTGAGGTCATTTGCTGCCAAAGCACATGGTGATACGCATAAAAAAACGCCCTGCAATGCAGGGCGTTTTTTTATATTGTTTGATGGCGCTAACGTTGATGCAGAAAGCGCAGATAGCTATTGAATTTTAATGAGGCAGGTCGGCACGCAGCAGCTCAAATGCCATGCGGATGCGCTGCCCGTCGCGGCCTAGCTTGCGGTCCAAGGGCAGGCGTTTGGCCCAAGCCATGCGGGCGATTGATTCATGCAGCACTTGGCGTGCTTCTGGGGACAAGGTCTGCACCCAGGCCTTCCAGTGTTTGCGCGCTTCGGGCAGGGCGCCGGCGCGCTCCAGCATCCATGCAGTCGAGTGGGCGTAGCACAAGGCATCACGCACCTGGCACACCGGCAAGGGCAGGTGGGCGGTGGGGTTGTCTTCAAAGTCGATATAGCCAATCACCCCATCGGGACAGCGCACCAAATTGCGCGCAAAGGCTTGGCTGAGCGTGGTGCCTGCTTTGTGGACTTTGCTGATGGCTTGCAGACCTTGCTTCCAGTGCGCCAGCACGGCGTTGGCACCACGCGGGATGGCTTCTTCCATTTCATTGCCCAGGCTGGGTGTGCGCTCGCCGGGCGCGCCGAGGTGGCGCATCACAAAGCCATCTTCAGACACCGCCAGCACTTCGGGCGCACGCAGCCCACGGGCCGCAAAGTCTTGCAGCCGTTGTACCTCGGTGGCCACCGCTACCTTGCCCCCCGGATTGGGCACGGGGCTGAGGACGGGCATTTTGAACGCTTTGGCCAAAGCGCCGAGCACACGGTAACGCCAGCCCGGGTTGAGGGCGCCGGCACGCTTGACCCACAAGGTCTCGCCATCTTGGTCGTAGCGCATCACGCTGTGCGGCTGGCTCAGCACGTGGGCGTGGAGAAAGGCGGCGTAGTCAATGGAAGCGTTGGAGGCAGGCACAGGCACATTTCAGTCAATACACACAGGGCCGCAAGACCTGTGGTTTTGCGGGCAATCAGGCGATTGTGCCTTGTTCCTTGGTGGTGGCCGCCGAAGGCTTGAGTGGCGGAGGAGAGATTTGAAAGGTGTGCGCACAGGCACGATCCCAATACATCTTGAACACATTGTGCTGCCGGTCCAGCGGGCCGAGCAGGGCACCGGGCTCCACCCGCAAGATGGTGTTGGACAACTGGTGTACTTGTGAATCACTGGTGCGGCGCACGATGTGGTGGGCGGTGATCTCGCCGGGGTGACGCAGCCCCGCCGCCTGCACCAGTTCCTTGAGGGCGTGCATGGTGCTGCGGTGGTAGTTGGCCACGCGGGTGCCCTTGTCGGGCACCACCAAGGCTTGCTGGCGCAAGGCATTTTGGGTGGTGACGCCGGTAGGGCAGTGCCCGGTATGGCAGGTTTGCGCTTGAATGCAGCCCAGCGCCAGCATGAAGCCACGGCCCGAATTGCACCAGTTGGCGCCCAGCGCCATCATGCGGGCGATGTCAAAGGCGGTAATCACTTTGGCGGCGGCGCCAATTTGCACGCGGTGACGCAGGTTGACCCCGACCAGGGTGTTATGCACCAGCAGCAGCCCTTCTTGCAGGGGCACGCCCACATGGTCAGTGAATTCCACGGGGGCTGCGCCCGTGCCGCCTTCCGCGCCGTCCACCACGATGAAATCCGGCGTGATGTCGGTGTGCATCATGGCTTTGACCATGGCAAACCACTCCCACGGGTGGCCCACGCACAGCTTCATGCCGACAGGCTTGCCGCCCGAGAGGCGGCGCAGCGTGCCAATGAACTGCATCATCTCGATCGGTGTGTGGAATGCGCTGTGGCTGGAAGGGCTGATGCAGTCTTGCCCCACAGGCACGCCGCGTGCGGCAGCAATTTCGGGCGTCACTTTGGCGCCCAGCAGCATGCCGCCATGACCGGGTTTGGCACCTTGGCTGAGCTTGAGCTCAATCATCTTGACCTGCGGGTCTGCCGCGTTGGCGACGAAACGCTCTTCGCTGAACGTGCCGTCGGGATTGCGGCAGCCAAAGTAGCCCGAGGCCACTTGCCAGATCAAGTCACCGCCATGCACGCGATGGTGCTGGCTGATGGAGCCTTCGCCGGTGTCATGCGCAAAGCCCCCGGTGCGCGCGCCCAAATTGAGGGCCAGCACGGCATTGGCAGACAGGGCCCCAAAGCTCATGGCGGAGATGTTGAACACGCTGGCGTGGTAGGGCTGGGTGCAGACGTGCTGACCCTGCAACGGCTGGTCAGGCTCGCCCCCAATCCAGACGCGAAAGTCCTGGCTGTCGAGCTTGGTGGGCGCCATGGAGTGATTCACCCATTCGTAGCCAGTGGCCGACACGTCCAGCAACGTGCCAAAGGGGCGGCTGTCGGGCTCGCCTTTGCTGCGCTGGTAGACCAGCGAGCGTTGGGCGCGCGAGAAGGGCAGGGCTTCGTGATCACCTTCGATGAAGTACTGGCGCATTTCTGGGCGGATGAACTCCAGCAGAAAACGCATGTGCCCGATGACCGGGTAGTTGCGCAAGATAGAGTGGCGCGTCTGGCGCAAATCCATCGCGCCGACCACGGTCAGTACCAGAGCCACCGCAGGCAATAGCCACCACCAGCGGCCCCAGGCCAGCGCAGCCGCCAGGCCCAGCACTGCGGCGGCCACACACAGCACCAGCACCGTGTAACGCACGGGAAAAAGATTGAGTGAGCGGGAAGGGCCATGAAGCATGCAGACAACTCCTGTGTAACGGGCACGGGCTTGGCCTGCGGGCTACACTGCCCGCTATCGGCCACGCATGCGCCAAGCATGCAGTCCCGCCCCTTTGCACCAATTGTGCGAATGACGGCAGTACCGCCATGCAGGAGACCGCCGAATTCGTACATGGGCTGGCTGCCCGCTAACTTACACACCATACGCTATGGAAAACAACCAAACTGATGCCCCCGAAGTTGAAACCGCGCTGAGCACCGAAATGCTGGAAGAGCTGGACAACATGCTGGAAGCCATGCGCGAGCGCGCCGAAGAAATCCCCCAGTGGGAGTTCTGTGACGGCTTCTTGACCGCGCTGATCTGCACGCGGCGCGACATTCCCACTGCTGAGTGGCTGCCCATGCTGCTGGGCGATGGCGAGGCGCTGGAAGTGGCTGAAGGCCAGCCATTGCCCAAGCTGGAAGCCTTTGAAAGCGAAGCGCAGCAAGCGCGCTTCTTGGAGCTGGTAGGCCTGCGCATGGCCGAAGTGCGTGCGCAGCTGGATACAGAAATCAAGTCGCTGGAAGACCAGGCGGCGTTCCAGCCTGAAGTGATGGACACGCGCGGTGCGCTGCTGATGCTGCCTGAGGCGGAGCGCGCAGAGCTTGAAGACGAAGAAGTGCCTTCGCTGGGCCAGGTCTGGGCGCTGGGCTTTATGTTCGTGGTGGAAAACTGGGCCGAAGAGTGGGCCGCACCGCGTGACAAGGAAGCGGCGCAGTGGCTGGATGCTGCGATGGAATTCATCGTGAATTTGACCGAAGACGACGACGGCGAAGCCACGCTGAACCTGTACGACGAAAGCGGCGAGCCATCGACCAGCCAAGAGCGCTTGGACGCCTTTGGCGAAGCCGTGTGGGCCGTGTATGACCTGCGCCAGCTGTGGCGCAGCATGGGCCCCCGTGTGGAGGCCGTGGTCAAGGGCGAGCAGCCTGGCCGCAACGATGCTTGCAGCTGCGGCAGCGGCAAGAAGTTCAAGAAGTGCTGCGGCGCTTGAGCTGCTGCTAACAGGCACTGACCTGCCGCAGGTGCACGGCGCATCTGCTTGCAGGCTGCTTCTATACAAGGAGCTGCTTGCGCTGGTATTGCAAAGATCTCAGATGCTTTTGTATTTGAAATTCAGTAATAACAAGCGCTTGCAGCTCCTTTTTTATGTGGATGCAGCAGGGCGCAGAAAGCCCTAGCATCACCCTCCTGTACGTTTCAAAACCTGTTTATGTCTTTGCCCCTGCTTGCCCGCCTGTGTGCGGAATGGGCGCCCAGTATTCCGCGTGAATTGCTGGCTGGCGCCGTGGCCACGTTTGCGCTGATTCCTGAGGTGATTGCCTTTTCGTTTGTGGCGGGGGTCGATCCATCGGTGGGGTTGTTCGCCTCGTTTGTCATCAGCATCGTGATTGCGGTGTTTGGTGGCCGTCCCGCCATGGTGTCGGCTGCGGCGGGCTCGGTGGCACTGGTGGCTGCACCGCTGGTGGCGTCGCACGGTATTCAGTACCTGTTTGCGGCGGG
>JAFAGF010000076.1 GCA_023422975.1 Pseudomonadota bacterium | reverse complement strand
ATAGGCAACAAAGGCAACCAGTTCCAAGACAGGAAGCTCAAACCCATATCTGCAAACTGCCCTTGCCCTTGGCTCAGTACGATTTGCGTCAAGTTCATGCTGCCAGTCACCATGATCACAACCAAGAAGCAAAAGCCCATGGCAATTTCATAGCTGATCATCTGCGCCGATGCACGCAGCGCACCCAAGAAAGCGTACTTGGAGTTAGACGCCCAGCCCGCAATGATCACGCCATACACTTCAATCGAGGTGATGGCCATAATCAGCAAAATACCAGCATTCACATTGGCTAACGCCACTTCCGGCCCAAAAGGCACAGCCACCCACGCAGCCAGTGCAGGCATGATCGCCATCACTGGCCCCACGTAGAAGAGCCCCTTGGCTGCAACCGTAGGCATGATCAACTCTTTGGTCAGCAGCTTCAAGCCGTCAGCCATAGGCTGCAACAAACCCCAAGGCCCAACCCGGTTAGGACCAGGGCGCACCTGAATCCATCCCAAGAACTTGCGCTCCCACAGCGTCAAATACGCTACAGCAATCATCAAAGGTGCCACGATGGCAATGATGCCCAGCAGAATCCAAATTACTGGCCACGCCACATCAGTCCACCAAACCGCATCCACCAGGCCTGCGCCTGCGATCTTGAGTTGATCAATCATGCGGCACCTCCCTGTCGTGCCTCGCGCGCATCCGCCGTCAATTGCAGCGACGTCGCACGGCGGACAATGCTGTCCAGTTGATAGATGCTTGCCACGGCAGGCTCAGTCACAGCACCGCCGTTGACTTGCGCAGCCACCTGAGTGGCATTGCTCAGCACGTTGGCGGGCACTTCGCTGGTTCCAGTGCCAATGGCGGTTGCCAGCACGTCTTGCGAGGATTCGTAATCCACACCTTGCACGCCCAGCAAGTTGGCCAATACACGCAACACCTTCCATGCGGGACGGGTTTCAGCCAAAGGCTTGACCACAGCGTGGAAGCTTTGCACACGGCCTTCGGCATTCACAAAGGAGCCGGAGGTCTCGGTGAAAGGAGCGATAGGCAGCAGCACGTCGCTGATCTCCAAGTTGGTCTTGAAGGGACTGAGCGTCACCACCATCTCGGACTTGTTCAAGCCCTGCAGCGCTTGCTGGCCAGCAGCGGTATCAAATGCGGGTTCGTTGTTCAGTAAGATCGCCGCCTTCAAACCACCTGCAATCATTTGCGCTGCGTTCAAACCGTTGGCTTGGGGTTGAGCCTTCACCCACTGCGCACCCACGGTGTTGGCAGCTTCAGTCAAGTAGCCCACGGTGGCTCCGGTTTGCTCCGCAATCCAGTTGGCCAGTGCCAGCAGTTCAGCAGCTTGTGCATGGTGTGCAGCAGCGTTACCCAGCAACACGGCCTTGCGCTCTCCAGCCAGCAGGGCTTGGGCAATCGCTTGGGCTTCTGCGTTGCCTTGGCCATCCACAGGCGCTTGCACTCCCTTGGCAGCAGCCACAGAGGCAGCCACGTCGGCCAGTGCTTGTGCCCAGTCTTGCGCTGCCACCACCGATGCGGTCACGGGCATGGCCCAGTCGTACACCTTGGCATTCAGTGCAAACACTTGCGCGCCCTTCTTGGCGGCTTGGCGAATGCGTTGTGCAAACAGCGGATGGTCTTTGCGCAGGTTAGAGCCCACCACCAAAGCGGCTTGCAGATCCGACAGCTCAGCGATCGATGTGCCCAACCAACGCACGCCTTCTGCTGCGTTGAACTGGGCGTTACGCAGGCGCCAGTCGATGTTGTCGCTGCCCAAGCCGCGCAGCAGTTGGCCCGACAAGAACAACTCTTCCAATGTGCTGTGGGGGCTGACCAAGGCGCCAATGCTTTGCGCACCGTGCTGTTCCTTGATTTGCTTGAGGCCATTGGCCACGTATTCCAACGCGGTTTGCCAGTCCACGGTCTTCCACTCACCGCCCTGCTTGATCATGGGTTGTGTCAGGCGTTCGTCACTGTTCAGCGCTTCGTAGGAGAAGCGGTCGCGGTCAGCAATCCAGCACTCGTTGATGGCTTCGTTCTCGAAAGGAACAACGCGCATAACCTTGTGGTTTTTGACTTGAACGATCAGGTTGGCACCGGTCGAATCGTGGGGCGACACCGACTTGCGGCGCGACAGTTCCCACGTACGGGCGCTGTAGCGGAAGGGCTTGCTGGTCAACGCGCCCACGGGGCACAGGTCGATCATGTTGCCCGACAGCTCGGAGTCCACGGTATCGCCCACCACGGTGGTGATTTCCGAGTGCTCGCCGCGGTGGATCATGCCCAGCTCCATCACGCCGGCCACTTCTTGGCCAAAGCGCACGCAACGTGTGCAGTGGATGCAGCGGCTCATCTCTTCCATAGAGATCAGCGGGCCCACATCCTTGTGTGCCACCACGCGCTTTTCTTCTTCAAAACGTGAAGAGGTGCCGCCGTAGCCCACTGCCAAATCTTGCAACTGGCATTCGCCGCCTTGGTCGCAAATGGGGCAATCCAAGGGGTGGTTAATCAGCAAGAACTCCATCACCGACTGCTGGGCCTTGATGGCCTTTTCGCTCTTGGTGCGAACGATCATGCCTTGCGTGACGGGCGTCGCGCAGGCAGGCAGTGGCTTGGGTGCCTTTTCCACTTCCACCAAGCACATGCGGCAGTTGGCAGCAATGGAAAGTTTCTTGTGGTAGCAAAAGTGCGGAATGTAGGTGCCAGCCTTTTCAGCCGCATGCATGATCATGCTGCCGGGGGTGGCTTCCACCTTCTTGCCGTCTAATTCAATTTCAACCATATGTCTCTCGCCTCTCGCGATCAGGCTGCTGTAGAGCCCGACTTCGCAGCCGCGGCAATCTTGGCTTCAAACTCGTGGCGGAAATGCTTGATCATGGCGCGCACGGGCATGGCTGCGGCGTCGCCCAGCGCACAAATCGTGCGACCCATGATGTTCACGGATACGGAGTCCAGCAGTTCAATGTCTTCAGGGCGGCCTTCGCCTTCCTGAATACGCTTGACCACGCGCCACAGCCAACCAGTGCCTTCACGGCAAGGTGTGCACTGGCCACAGGACTCGTGCGAATAAAAGTACGACAGGCGCAGCAGGCTTTCGACCATGTCGCGTGAATCGTCCATCACGATCACAGCGCCCGAGCCCAGCATGGAACCAGCTTTGGAGATGGAGTCATAGTCCATCGTGCATTCCATGATGATGTCCGCAGGCAGCACAGGCGAGGAAGAACCACCAGGAATCACCGCTTTGAGCTTGCGACCGGTGCGCACGCCGCCCGCCAACTCCAGCAGCTTGCTGAAGGGCGTGCCCATGGGCACTTCGTAGTTGCCGGGCAGGTTCACGTCACCGCTGACCGAGTAGATCTTGGTGCCACCGTTGTTAGGCTTGCCGCATTCCAAATAAGCGTTGCCGCCATTGCGAATGATCCAAGGCACCGCCGCAAAGGTTTCGGTGTTGTTGATGGTGGTGGGCTTGCCATACAGACCGAAGCTGGCGGGGAATGGTGGCTTAAAGCGGGGCTGGCCCTTCTTGCCTTCCAAAGATTCCAGCAACGCAGTTTCTTCACCGCAGATGTAGGCGCCAAAACCATGGTGACCATGCAGCTGGAAGCTGAAGTTCGAACCCATGATGTTGTCACCCAAGTAGCCAGCAGCGCGGGCTTCTTCCAAGGCGGCTTCAAAACGCTCGTAAGCTTGGAAGATTTCGCCGTGGATGTAGTTGTAGCCCACGTTAATACCCATCGCAAACGCGGCAATCGCCATGCCTTCGATCACGATATGGGGGTTGTGCATCAGGATTTCGCGGTCCTTGCAAGTGCCGGGTTCGCCCTCGTCCGAGTTGCACACCAGGTACTTTTGACCGGGGAAAGAGCGGGGCATGAAGCTCCACTTCAAACCCGATGGGAAGCCCGCACCACCACGACCGCGCAGCGCGGACTCTTTAACGGTGGCAATGACTTCATCTTGGGTCATGCCGGCGCCGCCGTCCAGGCCCAAGATCTTGCGCAGGGCTTGGTAGCCGCCACGCGCTTCATAGTCTTTCAACGCCCAGTTAGCTCCATTCAAATCTTTGTAGATTTGGGGCTCAATATGGCGGCCGTGAAAGCAAGTTTCTGTACCCGAAGAAGCAAACTTGACCAGCACATCGTTGGCAGCGGGGTTGTTCAAGATGGTGGTCATGCCTTACCCTCCGCAGCGCGCAAGCCGTCCACCAATTCGTCCAGCTTCTCGTTGCTCATGAAGCTGCACATGCAACGGTCGTTGACCAGCATCACAGGTGCATCAGCGCAAGCGCCCAAGCATTCGGACTGTTGCAGTGTGAACATGCCATCCGCCGTGGTCTCACCCATCTTGATGCCCAACTTGGATTCCAAGTGGTGCAAGGCCTTGTAGCCATCACGCAGTTGGCAAGGCAGGTTGGTACACACGTTCAGTTTGTACTTGCCCACGGGCTTTTGGTTGTACATGTTGTAGAACGTTGTGACTTCGTGCACAGCGATCTGAGGCATGTCCAACACTTCGGCAATCACTGCCTCGCTCTCAGGCGTTACCCAACCCAGCTCTTGCTGCGCGATAGACAAACATGCCATCACTGCAGACTGCTTTTGGTCGGCTGGGTACTTGGCCACTTCACGCGCAAAACGCGCCTTGGTCGCTTCAGTAATCATCGGTCAATCTCTCCGAACACGATATCCATGGTGCCGATGACGGCCACCACGTCGGACAACATGTGGCCGCTGACCACTTCGTCCATCATCGCCAGGTGGGCGAAGCCAGGGGCACGAATCTTCAGGCGATAAGGCTTATTGGCACCATCGCTCACCAGATAAATACCAAACTCACCCTTGGGGTGCTCCACCGCAGCGTAGGTTTCACCTTCAGGCACCTTGAAGCCCTCGGTAAACAACTTGAAGTGGTGAATCAGCGACTCCATATTGGACTTCATGTCCTCACGGGCCGGTGGCGCCACCTTGGTATTTTCTGTAATGACAGGGCCAGGGTTGGCACGCAACCACTTCACACACTGCTTGATCAATTCATTGGACTGGCGCATTTCAGCCACACGCACCAAGTAGCGGTCGTAGCAGTCGCCGGTCTTGCCCACGGGGATATCAAAGTCGAGCTCGTCGTAGATCTCGTAGGGCTGCTTCTTGCGCAAGTCCCACGCAATGCCAGAGCCGCGCAGCATGGGTCCGGTAAAGCCCATGTTCAGCGCACGCTCAGGCGCGATCACACCGATGCCCACCATACGCTGCTTCCAGATGCGATTATCTGTAAGCAGATACTCGTATTCATCCACGCACTTAGGGAAACGGTTGGTGAAGTCTTCGATAAAGTCCAGCAGCGAACCTTGGCGGTTGGCATTCAGTTTTTCAATACCCCTAGCATTGCGCACCTTGCTGGCCTTGAACTGAGGCATGGTGTCAGGCAGATCACGGTAGACACCACCCGGGCGGAAATACGCCGCGTGCATACGCGCACCGGAGACCGCCTCGTACATGTCAAACAGATCTTCACGCTCGCGGAAGGTCCACATCAACACCGTAGATGCACCGCAGTCCATACCGTTTGAACCCAGCCACATCAGGTGATTCATCACACGAGTGATTTCGCTGAACATCACACGGATGTACTGCGCACGCTTAGGCACTTCAATGCCCAACAGCTTTTCGATGGCCAAGCAGTATGCGTGCTCGTTGCTCATCATGGACACATAGTCCAGCCGATCCATATAAGGCAACGACTGGATATAGGTCTTGTGTTCGGCCAGCTTCTCAGTGGCTCGGTGCAGCAGACCCACGTGCGGGTCTGCACGCTGCACCACTTCACCGTCCAGCTCCAACACCAAACGCAGCACGCCGTGCGCTGCCGGGTGCTGTGGACCGAAGTTAATGGAATAGTTCTTGATTTCAGCCATGTTCATCAACCAACAGACGCAACGCGCCTGTTAGTGCACGCCTCCGTAGTTCTCCTCACGGATGATGCGGGGCGTGATTTCACGCGGCTCAATCGTGACAGGTTGGTAGACCACACGGCGCTGCTCGGTGTCATAAGTCATCTCAACATGACCCGACAGCGGGAAGTCCTTGCGGAAGGGGTGACCAATAAAACCGTAGTCGGTCAAAATGCGTCGCAAGTCAGTGTGACCTTCAAACACAATACCGAACAGGTCAAACGCTTCGCGCTCAAACCAGTTGGCACTGCTCCACAACTCACACACCGAAGCGACCATCGGGAAATCATCATCCGCGCAAGATGCACGCACACGCACACGTTGATTCAAGCTCACGGACAGCAGCTGTGAAACCACGACAAAGCGCGCGCCTTCAACACCAACTTCCTTGTATGCAGAATAGTCAACGCCGCACAAGTCGATCAGTTGCTCAAACTGACAACCCGGCGTGTCGCGCAGCTTGCACATGACATCCAAGTATTGGGCAGCAGCGACTTCAATCACGACCTCACCCAGATTGACATTGACACTGCGCGCTTGGTCTCCCAATGCAGCAGCTACCAGATCCCGAAGTGCTTCGGGCTGAATTGCAAATGCGGACATCCTCTCGGCTCCTTAAACGCGGGCGATGGTGTTCGTGCGGCGGATTTTTTGCTGCAGCTGGATGATGCCGTAGATCAGCGCTTCGGCTGTGGGCGGGCAGCCCGGCACATAAACATCCACTGGAACAATGCGGTCGCAGCCGCGCACCACCGAGTAGCTGTAGTGGTAGTAACCACCACCATTGGCGCAAGAGCCCATCGACAGCACCCAACGGGGCTCCGACATCTGGTCATATACCTTGCGCAATGCGGGAGCCATTTTGTTGCACAAAGTGCCTGCCACAATCATCAAGTCCGATTGGCGTGGCGAAGGGCGAAACACCTCTGCACCAAAACGCGCTAAGTCATAGCGAGCCGCCGCCGCATGCATCATTTCCACTGCACAGCATGCCAAACCAAAAGTCATCGGCCAGATAGACCCGGTTTTGGCCCAGTTCACCACAGCGTCATAGCTGGTGGTGACGAAGCCTTCCTTCATCACGCCTTCAATCATCGTGTGTCCTTTTTTGAGGATTACGTGGTGCTTATTCCCAGTCCAGGGCGCCCTTTTTCCACTCGTAAGCAAAGCCTACGACCAGAACGCTCAGGAAAATGAGAACAGCGACAAAACCAGCCATGCCTACGTCTTGCAGCGCAACGGCCCAAGGCAACAGAAAGGCGATTTCCAAGTCAAACAAGATGAACAGAATGGCAATCAGATAGAAGCGCACATCAAATTTCATGCGCGCGTCTTCAAAGGCTTCAAAGCCGCATTCGTATGGGGAGTTTTTGGCGTCATCTGGGCGATTGGGGCCCAAAACATAGCCAAGAACTAAGGGAACGACTCCCACGGCGATGCCTACCAAGATAAATAGCAGGACCGGGAGATATTGCTCGAGGTTCATGTGAGGTCGCGTTTTCCGCTTGTTGACCTTGCCCTCGACCACTGCCTGATCATGGGCAGGCTGTATTTATGATGGTGCCGTCGGCGAGACTCGAACTCGCACAGCTTTCGCCACTACCCCCTCAAGATAGCGTGTCTACCAATTCCACCACGACGGCATTTTTTAAGTCTCAAATCACTCAGATCGCATGAGGAGCCCCCTCTAACTGGGCTATCGCTTTCTGAGCAACTCTTGGATTCTAACCTGAGAAATGCTGCGCTACAGCATTTCCCAAGGGTTTGATCCAATTATTTGGCTGGAATCTGGTCCACACCTTGCACAGGCGCCGTAGGCACTGTGCTATCCACCGCAGGCGTAGTAACAGCAGGCGCTGGCACACTCTCCAAAACACTACCCGAACTCACAGGACGCGCGTTACCCAAATAGGCCAGCGCCAAGGTCGCCACAAAGAACACCGTTGCCAGCGCCGCAGTGCTGCGCGACAAAAAGTTCGCACTACCGCTGGCACCAAACAAGCTACCAGAAGTGCCGCTGCCAAAGGCAGCACCCATGTCAGCACCTTTGCCGTGCTGCATCAAAACCAAACCAATCATGCCCAACGCAGACAGCATCTGCACCGCCAAGATCAATGTCGCAAACGCACTCATCTCATTTACTCCTCAGTTAAATACCCGCAACCCAGCCATTAATTGGCGGCCGCAATGATCTGCAAAAAGTCAGCCGCCTTGAGGGATGCTCCACCCACCAAGCCACCATCGATATCCGCCTGCGCCAGCAACTGCGCTGCATTGGCCGCATTCATGCTGCCACCGTACAGCAACGGCACGCGCGCCGCATGCTCGGTCGCCGCAGCCAACTGCGCACGCAACACGGCGTGCACCGCCTGCGCCTGCTCTGGAGTGGCTGTTTTACCTGTACCGATAGCCCAGACAGGCTCATACGCCACCACCAGCTCGCTGATGTACTGACCCACATGATGAATCACCGCAGCCAACTGGCGCTTGACCACTTGCTCGGTCTGCCCAGCTTCACGCTCCGCCAAGGTTTCACCCACACACACGATGGGCGTGATGCCTTTGGCCAGTGCAGCCTGCGCCTTGGCAGCCACCACAACATCTGTCTCACCATGGTATTGGCGACGCTCAGAGTGCCCCACCAATGCATAGCGCACACCAAAGTCTTGCAGCATGGAGGCAGACACCTCGCCGGTGTAAGCCCCTTTTTCATGCTGCGACACATCTTGCGCCGCCACTGCAATGGCACTGACTTGCACCAAGGTTTGCACCTGCGCCAAATAAGCAGCCGGCACTGCCACACCTACGCCACAGTTCAACGGAACCGGCAACCCTTGCACCAAACCAGACACCAGGTCTGCATTGGCCTGCAAGCTGCCATTCATCTTCCAGTTACCAACAATCAGTTTCTTCTTCATGGAGTCACAACATCATCAAGATGGAATCGATCACGGTATTGAGCAAAAGCTGCGCTACCAATCACAAAAAGGATTTAAGCCAAATATGGCTTAAATCCTTATGCAGCAATCGCCAGCAGCTCTTTTCTCAATAGCAGCTCCACAGGCACAAGCCTGCGGAGTGCACCAAGCCTAGGGCTTATTGCTGTTGCTGTTGTTGCTGCTGATCAGCGTCTGCCGCACCGTTTTGCTCAGCACGAGGCTGACGTGGCTCACGGTGTTCGCGACGCTCACGAGGCTGACGGTCAGCAGGCGCAGGACGCTCTGCGCGCTCAGGCATACCTGTAGGACGCTCCAGCAATGCCTTCATCGACAGCTTGACACGACCCTTGTCATCCGTCTCCAGCACCTTCACCTTCACCACTTGGCCTTCTTGCAGGTAGTCAGTGACCTTTTCCACGCGCTCGTGGGCAATCTGACTGATGTGCAACAGACCATCCTTGCCGGGCAGCAAGTTCACCAAAGCACCGAATTCCAAAATCTTAACGATCGGGCCTTCGTAGATCTTGCCAATCTCTACTTCCGCAGTGATTTCCTCGATGCGCTTCTTGGCAGCTTCAGCCTTGTCGCCATCGGTTGCGGCAATGGTGATAGTGCCGTCTTCCTCGATATTGATCTGCGTACCGGTTTCTTCGGTCAGCGCACGGATGGTGGCGCCACCCTTACCGATCACGTCACGAATCTTCTCGGGGTTGATCTTCATGGTGAACAGCTTGGGCGCGAACGAAGACACTTCGGTTTTGGCTTCACCCATCGCTTCTTGCATCTTGCCCAGAATGTGCATACGCGCTTCCTTGGCTTGCGCCAAGGCCACTTGCATGATTTCCTTGGTGATACCTTGGATCTTGATGTCCATCTGCAGGGCAGTAATACCGTTGGTCGTACCTGCCACCTTGAAGTCCATATCACCCAGGTGATCTTCGTCACCCAAGATGTCAGTCAGCACCGCAAAGCGATTGCCATCCTTGATCAGACCCATGGCGATACCGGCCACGTGCGCCTTCATAGGCACGCCAGCATCCATCATGGACAAGCAGCCGCCACACACCGAAGCCATCGAAGAAGAGCCATTCGACTCTGTGATTTCCGACACCACACGAATGGTGTAAGGAAACTCTTCCTTAGTAGGCAAGCAAGCAGCCAATGCACGCTTGGCCAGACGGCCGTGGCCGATTTCACGGCGCTTGGTCGAACCCATGCGACCCACTTCGCCGGTAGCAAAGGGAGGCATGTTGTAGTGGAACAAGAAGGTGTCTTCGAATTCGCCAGCCAGCGCGTCGATGCGCTGTGCATCGCGCTCAGTACCCAAAGTGGTCACCACCAAGGCCTGTGTTTCACCACGGGTGAACAGCGCAGAGCCGTGAGTACGGGGCAGCACGGAGTTGCGGATTTCGATGGGACGCACCGTGCGTGTGTCGCGGCCGTCGATGCGGGGCTCACCCGACAAGATCTGCGTGCGCACAATGTTGGCTTCGATGTCGAACAACATGTTCTCCACCTTCACCGCATCAAACGTCACGCCTTGCTCTGCCAAAGCAGCCTTCACGTCCGCATAAGCTGTGCGGCAAGCCAAGGTACGCACTTGTTTGTTGCGCTCTTGGTAAGCAGCACGCAGCTTGGCTTCACCCAGTTCAACCACCTTGGCAATCAGCACTTCATCCTTGGCAGGCGCAGTCCAATCCCAAGCGGCCTTGCCACCTTCACGCACCAGGTCGTGAATGGCGTTGATAGCGATCTGGCTTTGCTGATGGCCGTAGACCACCGCACCCAGCATCACTTCTTCAGGCAGTTGTTGCGCTTCGGATTCCACCATCAGCACGGCAGACTCAGTGCCTGCAACCACCAGATCCATCAGCGAATCCTTGCGCTGTGTTTGACCGGGGTTCAGCACGTATTCGCCATTGATGTAACCCACGCGGGCTGCACCGATGGGGCCGTTAAAAGGAATGCCCGACACAGACAAAGCTGCCGAAGTGGCAATCATGGCGGCAATATCAGCATCCACTTCAGGGTTCAACGAAATAGTGTGAATGACCACATGCACGTCGTTGTAGAAACCTTCGGGGAACAGAGGGCGGATAGGACGGTCGATCAGACGCGAAGTCAGCGTCTCCAGCTCCGAAGGCTTGGCTTCGCGCTTGAAGAAGCTGCCAGGGATCTTGCCGGCTGCGTAAGTCTTCTCGATGTAGTCAACCGTCAAAGGGAAGAAATCTTGACCCGCCTTGGCGATCTTCGAGCCCACCACCGTGGCCAGCACCACGGTGTCATCGATATTTACCAGCACAGCGCCGGAGGCTTGGCGTGCAATTTCGCCGGTTTCCATGGTGACCGTATGCTGGCCCCACTGGAAAGTCTTGGTCACTTTATTGAACATTGTCATACGTGTACTCCTATTGGAATAGCTGGATGCGCACACCCAGCAATGTTTTGGAGGCTAAACAGAACACGATGCCATTCCACAAGCGCGCTTACAGCTATCAAAACCAAAGCACTTTCACCGCAAACACGGTTATGGAATGACACAGCTTCGCTCTGTTTTCACCAACTCCAAAGTAAAAAACGCCTGAGCTAGACGATCTAACTCAGGCGTTTTGATCTTGCACTGTGCTTACTTACGCAGGCCCAGCTTAGCGATCAAAGCTGTGTAACGCTCTGCGTCCTTACCCTTCAGGTAGTCCAGCAGCTTACGACGACGGCTCACCATGCGCAGCAGACCGCGACGACCGTGGTGGTCCTTAGCGTTAGCCTTGAAGTGGGGAGTCAGTTCGTTGATGCGTGCTGTCAGCAGTGCAACTTGCACTTCTGGGCTACCAGTGTCGTTTTCGGAACGAGCGTTAGCTTTTACAACTTCAGCCTTTTTTTCGGCAGCGATCATTTTGTTTTCCTTGTCTGCGGCGGG
>JAFAGF010000266.1 GCA_023422975.1 Pseudomonadota bacterium | reverse complement strand
CCAGCTGGGGGCCGAATATGCCATGGCAGCCAGCACCAGGCTGGTGGCCCATGCCGCGCGGCGGCGGGTCAACAAAGGGCGTGTCATGGGGGTGTCTCCTGTCTCGTTGTGGTGTCTGCAGCGGCAGTTGCAGCGTTATAAATGTCGCCAATATTTTGCATTGATGACTTTTAACTGTAAGTCTGGCGACAGTGAACGTGACTGGGGCATTCCCTTGTGCGGTGTCGCATGGGTGTCAATGCGCATGCGGAGTGGCTGCGTTGCTTCTGATCTGATAGCTCTGTGGGTGCACCCGGCTGGCAGCCGGGTGCACGCGCGCGTGCCGCTCAGCGCTGCGGCATAGCGGGCATGGTGCGCTGCTGGCTGGCGGCTTTGTTGTCGGGCGCATTGTCGGCGTTCGTGGCAGGCTGGGCGTGCAGCAGCGCCAGGGCATCCGGCTGCAATGCCAGGACGCAGGCCTTGCCCGTGCGTTTGCAACGGTCGTCGGCACGCCAGTGGTCTTCATGCTCCACACAGCCGGTTTGGCAGATCAGCAGCTCGGTGGCGCGCTCGCTCAGTGTGGGTAGGTCGGGCTGCGGCGGTACAGTGCGCGCCATGGGCAGCAGATGGGCATGCAGGGCTTGCTGGGCCTCGAGTTGCTGCTGCAAGGCCTGCCGGGCCTGGCGCTCCCAGTCGAGTGCGGTTTCGCGCACGATGGAGCGAGCGCGCAACTGCAGTACTTGCGCCTGCAGGCGTTGAATTTCTGCATGCTGGGCACTGATGTGTGCGCTGCAGCGGGTTTGGGTGGCGGCATACAGCCGCATCAGCACGCCGTGTTCTTGAAGGCTGGGTGCTGGCAGTTGATCGATGGGTGGCACGGTACAAGACCTCCAAAACAGGCAGGCACAGGCCCGGCGTTGGGGGAGTGGTGCGGTGCAGGCAAGCAAGGCACCCCGATAGCGCTCATCTTAAATGAGAATTACTTTTATTTAAAAGACTAAGGCCGTGCGGTGCACAGGGTTTCGCACCGCGCAGCCTTGCAAGATTGGACTCAGCGGGCAAGCACCGGTGCAATCGCCACGCCGGTGTGGGTGCCCAGCGCCACCACCTCTTCGGGCGTACCGGCTGCCACAATCTGGCCGCCGCCCGTGCCACCTTCGGGGCCCAGGTCGATGATCCAGTCGGCTTCGGCAATCACATCCAAATCGTGCTCAATCACGATCACGCTGTGGCCGCCGTTCACCAAACGGTGCAGCACGTGGATGAGCTTGTCCACATCGGCCATGTGCAGGCCTACGGTGGGTTCGTCCAGCACATACAGCGTGTGCGGCGTTTTGTTGCCGCGCTTGGTGATGTCATCGCGCACCTTGGTCAGCTCGGTCACCAGCTTGATGCGCTGGGCTTCACCGCCGGAGAGCGTGGGGGAGGGCTGGCCCAAGGTGAGGTAGCCCAAGCCTACGTCTTTAAGCAGCTGCAGCGGGTGTGCAATCGAAGGCATGGAGGCGAAGAATTCCACGGCCTCATCCACCTCCATCTGCAGCACATCGCCAATGCTCTTGCCGCGCCAGGTTACGGCCAGCGTTTCGGGGTTAAAGCGCGCGCCGTGGCAGGTTTCGCAAGGCACTTTCACATCGGGCAAAAAGCTCATTTCGATGGTGCGCATGCCCTGGCCTTCGCAGGCAGGGCAGCGGCCTTCGCCGGTATTAAAACTGAAGCGGCCTGCGCCGTAACCACGGGCCTTGGCCTCTAAAGTATCGGCAAACAGTTTGCGGATGGTGTCCCAGAAACCAATGTAGGTGGCGGGGCAGCTGCGTGGGGTTTTGCCAATCGGCGTTTGGTCCACTTCCAGCACGCGGTCGATGACTTCGGTGCCCCACACTGCCTTGCAACCCACCAGCGCGGGGGTGTTGCCCGCCTCCATCGCCTCGCGGCCTGCTTTGGTGCTGCGTTGGCTGACGAGGTTGGCCACATTGGTCAGCAACACATCACGCGCCAGCGTGGATTTGCCAGAGCCGGATACGCCGGTGATGGCCACCAAGCGCTTGAGCGGCACGCTGGCCTCCATGCCTTGCAGGTTGTGCAAGTTGGCGCCGTGCACGGTCAGCCAGTGCAGCGGGCCGGTGTCTTGGGGCGCAGGGTTTTGTAGCTCGGCATTCAGCTTGGCGCTGTCGGCTTCCAAGGCCGCTGCAGCCTCTGCGGCGATTTGCTTTTTGGTGCGTTTTTTGGGTTTGACGCTGGCTGCGTCTGCGCTGGCAGCTTCTGTATTGATAGTCGCTGCATTCGCCACGCCATGCACGGCACGGCGCGCCTGGTAGGGGTGGCGCATGGCGTGCAGCAGGTAGCGGCCGGTTTGCGAATCTTCGGCGGCCATGATGTCGGCCGGTGTGCCTTGGGCCACCAGCATGCCGCCGCGCTTGCCCGCGCTGGGGCCGATGTCGATCACGTGGTCGGCACGGCGGATGGTGTCTTCATCGTGCTCCACCACCACCAGCGTGTTGCCCTTGTCGCCCAGCTTGTGCAGGGCGTTGAGCAGGATGTGGTTGTCGCGCGCGTGCAGGCCAATGGTGGGCTCGTCCAGCACATAGCACACGCCTTGCAGGTTGCTGCCCAATTGGGCAGCCAAGCGAATGCGCTGGGCCTCGCCGCCGCTGAGCGTTGGGGCACCACGGTCCAGCGTCAGGTAGTTCAGGCCCACCTCTTCCAAGAACTCCAAGCGGCCCAAAATTTCCGGCAGCAGGTCGCGGGCAATGTCGCTGTCACGCTGGCTCAGGCTGCCTGTGGTTTTCAAGGCTTGGAACCACTCGCGCAGCGCGGCGACAGACATTTGCGCCAGCTCGGTAATGCTTTGGTCATGAAAACGCACGGCGCGTGCCGTGGCGTTGAGGCGCGTGCCTTGGCAGCTGGGGCATGCGCATTCTTCCAGGTCTTCCACCTCATTGGCGGTCAGCGTCAGCTCGCGCCCACGGTTGTCTTCGGCCAGCGTGCTGTCGTCGTAGACCTTGCGCTGGTCCTTGGTCAGCTTCACGCCGGTGCCCACGCAGTCGGGGCACCAGCCGTGTTTGCTGTTGTAGCTGAACAGGGCAGGTTGCAATTCGGCATAACTGGTGGCGCACACCGGGCAGGCGCG
>JAFAGF010000227.1 GCA_023422975.1 Pseudomonadota bacterium | reverse complement strand
GTTGCTGCAGTGGTTTGCTTATTTCCCGATCCATAAGGACGATCCATGACTGATCTGAACAAACGTTCCATGTTCAAACTGGCTGCCGTTTCGGCACTGACCATCACTGCCTTGGCAGCATGTGGCAAGAAGGAAGAACCCGTGGCTGCAGCACCTGCGCCAGTGGCAGAAGCACCCGCCAAAGCAGAGCCTTTGAAGGTGGCTTTCGCCTACGTGGGCCCCGTGGGTGATGGCGGCTGGTCGTTTGCGCACGACACGGCGCGCAAGAAGGTGCAAGAAGAGTACGGCGACAAGATCGTCACGACCTTTGTGGAGAGCGTGCCTGAAGGTGCGGATGCTGAACGTGTGTTGCGTGACTTGGCCAGCCAAGGTAACAAGCTGATTTTTGGCACCACCTTTGGCTACATGGATACGCTGCAAAAGATTGCGCCTGACTTCAAGGACGTCAAGTTTGAGCACGCCACAGGCTACAAGACTTCGGAAACCGTGCGTACCTTTGACAGCCGCACCTATGAAGGTGCTTACCTGGCAGGTGTGATTGCAGGCGGCATGACCAAGAGCAACACCTTGGGTATCGTGGGTTCGGTGCCAATTCCTGAAGTGATCCGCAACATCAACTCTTTCACGCTGGGTGCGCAATCGGTGAACCCCAAGATCACAACCAAGGTGGTGTGGGTGAATGAGTGGTTCAGCCCACCGAAGGAAACCGAAGCTGCCACTAGCCTGATCAACGGTGGCGCAGACATTCTGTTCCAGAACACCGACTCTCCTGCCGTACTCAAGACGGCCGAAGAAAAGGGCGCCCGTGCTTTTGGCTGGGACTCGGACATGACTGCTTACGGTCCTAAGGCACACCTGGGTTCGGCCATCATCAACTGGCAGCCTTACTACTCCAAGGCGGTCAAGGATGTGCTGGAAGGTACATGGACCACGGGCAGCAGCTGGTGGGGCGTCAAGGAAGGCGCGATTGATCTGGTATCGGTCGCTGACGATGTGCCTGCTGAGCTGAAGGCCAAGGTGGACGAAGTGAAGGCAGGCTTGAAGGCTGGAACTTTCCAAATCTGGAAGGGCCCGATTGCGACCAACGATGGCAAGGAAATCTTGGCAGCAGACGCTGCTGCGGATGACGCCTTCTTGGCGGGCATCAACTTCTACGTCAAGGGCGTAGAAGGCAAGGTGCCCGGCCAGTAAGCCAGTACCAACGAGCCTGTAGATGGCTCGGATATTGCGAGGGCTGCCCATGGGCAGCCCTTTTCTTTGGAAAGATAGCGCCCTATGAATACAACTGCGACAGTGACTCCCATGATGGAAAAAAACCAGTGGCACCCCGTAGCCCTGATTTCGGATGTAACAGATGGCCCCGTGGGCGTGCGTTTGCTGGGTGAAGATTTGGTGTTGTGGCGTGATGCACAGGGCGTGGCCAAAGCCTTTGTAGATCGCTGCCCCCACCGTGGTGCGCGTTTTTCGCTGGGTCGCGTGAATGAGGGCAACCTGGAGTGCCCTTACCACGGCTGGCAGTTCGCCACCTCGGGGCAGTGCGTGAAAGTGCCTGCGGTGCCCGGCTTTACGCCGCCGCCTCAGCACTGCGTGAAGTCGTTTGCGGTGCAAGAGGCCTATGGGCTGATCTGGGTGCAACTGGAGCCCGTAGAAGGTGCTGAGGTGGCGCTGCCGGTGTTTGAGGCCGAGGCCGATGAGCGCCTGCGCAAAGTGAACTGCGGCCCTTATGACGTGGCTGCCAGTGCACCGCGCATCATTGAGAACTTCTTGGACATGTCGCACTTTGGCTTTGTGCATGAAGGCTGGCTGGGCAGCCGTGACAGCACCGAGATGGCACCTTACAACGTCGAGAACACGGCGTTTGGCGTCAAGGCTACCAACTGCAAGGCGGTGCAGCCCCTGTCGAACCTCCACTCCACCAAGCCTGCGGAGGTGAACTACACCTACGAAGTCACTGCGCCCTTTACCGCCTTGCTGAGCAAAATTCCTGAAGAAGGCACCAGCAAAGATGGTTGGCGCGAATCGATTGCGCTGTTCATTTGCCCGGTCACGCCGCAAAGCAGCCGCGTGTGGTTCCGTTTGGCCGTGGCAGACTTCGAGTCCAGCGATGACAAGCTGCAAGCCTTCCAGCACACTATCTTTACGCAAGACCAGCCGGTGCTCGAGTCGCAGTTGCCCAAGGAGTTGCCGCTCGACCCTCGTGCTGAGCTGCATTCGTCGGCAGACCGCATGTCGTCCGCCTACCGCCGTTACTTGAAGAGCAGCGGCGTCACTTTCGGAGTTTGCTAAGCCTATGACCTACGCCATGCCTGTCGCGATGGATCGCATCCCCGCTACGCAGTTGCCCCAGCTGCTACGCACCATGCCCAAAGCAGAGTTGCACATGCACATCGAAGGCTCGCTCGAGCCCGAGCTGATCTTTGCACTGGCGCAGCGCAACGGGGTGGCGCTGAAGTACGACAGCGTGCAGGCATTGCGTAGCGCGTATGCGTTCACGGATCTGCAAAGTTTTCTGGACATCTACTACGCCGGTGCCAGCGTGCTGCTGCAAGAGCATGACTTCTACGACATGGCCATGGCGTATCTGGAGCGCGCTGCAGCAGACCATGTGGTGCGTACCGAGATGTTTTTTGACCCGCAGACGCACACCGACCGTGGTGTGGCCATGGATGTCGTCATTCTGGGCCTGTCACGTGCCTGCCACGACGCGCAGGCGAAGTGGGGCATCAGCGCGGTGCTGATCTTGAGCTTTTTGCGCCACCTGAGTGAAGAAGCCGCCTTTGCCACGCTGGAGGCCGCGCTGCCGTACCGTGCGCACTTCATTGGCATTGGTCTGGACAGCTCCGAGCTGGGCAACCCGCCGGAGAAATTCCAGCGCGTGTTTGCGCGCTGCAAGGCGTTGGGCTTTCATCTGGTGGCGCATGCGGGCGAAGAAGGCCCGCCCGCCTACGTCTGGAGTGCGCTGGATGCTTTGCAGGTAGAGCGCATCGACCACGGCGTGCAATCTGAGAAAGACCCGGCGCTGATGCAGCGGCTGGCGCACACCCGCATGCCGCTGACGGTGTGCCCGCTGTCGAACCAGAAGCTGTGCGTCTTCCCCGATCTGCTCGATCACAACCTGTCGCGTTTGCTGGAAGCTGGCTTGAATGTGACCATCAACTCGGACGACCCCGCCTATTTTGGCGGCTACGTGAACGACAACTACCTGCAATTGTTTGCCGCTACCGGCATGGGCGCCGCGCAGGCATACCAACTGGCGCGCAACAGCCTGGAGGCGTCTTTTGCCAGCCCTGCGCAGCAAGCGGCCTGGGTGCAGCAGTTGGATGACTGCTTTGCGCGGTTTGCGCAAGCCGCATAAAAACAATAGCAGCCAGCGCTTAACTATAAAAAGATTGAGATAGATAACTATCTCAACCTTTTGTTTTTCAAGCGCTGCTAGCTCTTGTTTTTAAAGCTTGGCGTCTGGCTGTAAGGCGGCCTGGAGCTGTTGGGCATAGCCTTGCAGCACGGACATGGCAGGCTCTTTGCGTGGCCATGCCAGCGCCATGCCATCGTTCTCATGGCGTGGCAGCACATGCATGTGAAAGTGGAAAACGGTTTGCCCGCCCGCTGCGCCATTGGCTTGGAAGAGGGTAATGCCATCGGGGGCAAATGCCTGCTGCGCCGCTTGCGCCACGCGCTGCGCGGTCTGCATGACGGCGGCGGCTTCCTCGGTCGTCAAGTCAAGCATGGTGACGGCATGGCGCTTGCTGGCCACCAGCACATGGCCGGGGTTGACCTGGCCAATGTCCATAAACGCCACGGTCAAGTCATCTTCATACACCTTGGCGGCGGGTATCTCGCCCGCCACGATTTTGCAAAAAATGCAGTGGCCGGGCGGGGATGTGTCAACAAACATGGGCATGGGTGAAGTCTCCTTATCGTTAAGCTTTGTGGGCGCTGCGTAGTTTCTTGCCCTGCGTTGCAGGTGTTTGGAGCAGTGCTTGCTGCCGCACAACATCTAGCACTACCACGGCGACCCTGCCTGACTGGGCGGCATTGCTCTGTGCCGTCAGCATTTGCTGCATCTCTTCGGCGGTGGTGGGGGTGGGGTGGCCTTTGCCCAAGGTTTTGAGCGCTTTGCTGGTTTTTTGCTTGCCAAACCACAGCACCAAATAAATACCGTGACCCTCTGCCTGCCAGTCGGGGGTGTAGAGGCGATCAAGTTGGGCATCTGCGGCTGTCCATACATTTTTGTGCCATTGCCCTTTGATTTCTATGGGCAGGCGCAGTGCACCTACTGCACAGGTGATGTCCACTTCTTTGTCGTCTGCGACATGGGTCTCGGGCGTGTAATTCACCTCATCAGATCCTTGCCGCAACAGCTCCAGCAAGTGGTCGCGGCAGCGCTCTTCGTCGTAGGGTGTGTTGTCGTCTGCGTAAAAGCCGCGCCCAGAATTCACATCGTTGGAGCGGATCTTGGCTTGCACAATGTGCAACTCCTGCAATACCCAAGCTTGTAAGTCTTGGATGGATTGAGGGGGCTCATCGATGGCAATGCTCGCAAATGCATCCAAAGACGCTGGTACGTAGGCTTGCTCACACCGTTTGCGTTGCTGCTGGGCACAGAGCGATTGCAGAAATTCGGTGTAGCCATCTGTTGGCGCATTGCGCAGGGCGTGCAAAGCAGTCACCGCTTCGGGTGTAGTGTCGTTGGCCAGTTGTTGGGCGATGGCGTGCAAAAACTCTGTGGCATCCCAAGGGTTATGGCTTCCGCCGGAAACACCTAGGGGATGCCCTGTTGCCGGCCAAAGTGTTCGGAAGTTTGCGAAAACCCAAGTGCATTGGGCAGAACTCCACACCAGAGGTGTGCCGTGGCTGACGTACCTCGTCCGCTGGCTGCGCGTTTGAAGCTCCCAAAGCAAATTTTTATCAATGGCTTGGTTCTCTAAGCGTTGGGCTTGCGATTCAAAGTCTGTCAGCAGCCGAACGGCTTCCCATGTGAGGTGCTGCTCTGCCACTGGATGTGGATTGGGTCGTTGTTGTGCAAGAGCCCGTAGTACATCTGTGGTTTGGTGCCGAATCAGGCAGTCAATCAAATGGTTTTCTGTGTCTGAGTGCAGGTCAGGGAAGTGCTGCAACCACTCTTGAGCCAGTGCCACGCTGAGGGGGCTGAATGCTTCGTCATGCAGCAGTTGGTGCAAGCTAGAGACATGCTGCACATTGGCTTGGAGCTGCGGCTCGTAAAAAAGACGAACGGCTTTTTCGAGTACTTCACGTCGGATTAACTCTTTCAGGACGCATGTGTTCAACGCATCGGTATTGGCACCAGAATGCGCATGAAATAGTCCTGATTGCAGAAATAAGAAGCCCGAAAGAATGCGTTCATTGGAAAGGCTTGCAAGGTCACCCCCCTTGCGCAGGCGCTCCAGCATGCCTGCAAGAACGATGCAGCTCACTCGATATTCTGTGCTTTTCGCATAGCTTTGGGCAATTTCATCCAGTGTTGGATTGCTTACCGGCTGGAGTAAATGCGCTTCAAATCCGCTGTGGGCTGCGTGCGCGAGCGCTTCGGTCAATACATGTTGCAGCCTTTGCTCTGGCGGTGCTTTCTTTGTGGCCTCATCGTTGTTTCCTCGCATGTAGATAGAAGCAGCCCACCAGCAGGCTTCCCAATCACCCGCTTTCAAGGCATCGATGTGCTTGGTATGCCAAGCGATGTTTTGTTCTTTTTGTGCAGATTTTTTTGCTTGTCGCTTTGTGCGGTTTTCTTCGTCTTTGATTTCCCACTCATGTTTGATGCGAGGCCTAGCAAGTTGCTCTAGCCAGCTTTGCAGAGTGGGGGAGTTTGCTATGAATTTTTGGGCTTTGTGGCGTATGGCTGCACCATGTTCTTCGTCATGGTGGGTGAGTAGCACCAGTTCTTGCCAGCGTTCGTCATGGGCTGGTAATGCATCTAGCAAGCCAATGAGATCCGGTTCGGTCAGTTGCAAAGTCGGTAAGTAGTACGACAGCGTGATGCAGTTTTCACGTAGTGTTTCTTTGGTGCTTTGCGTAATCAACAGGGTGTGTTGTATGGCTTGGCGCAGCTGCGGAGCATTGGCAACAGCAATATTGAGCTGATTCTTCTCAGTTGAACCAGTGTGGTAGTCGTCCAGTACCGAAAGCCATTGCAGCATTTGCTTGGCATCAGGCAGTTGCGCTTCGACCGCTCTGGCCATGAGGGAGAATGCTAATTCATGGGTGTCGTAGAGGGCATCGAAATCCTTATGCGCTTGAGCATGTTGTGCGAGGCCCGCAGTGAAG
>JAFAGF010000211.1 GCA_023422975.1 Pseudomonadota bacterium | reverse complement strand
CTTGGTATTCGATGATCTGGCGCTTTTCTTCCACCACCAGAATCTCTTGCAGGCCGCGTGCAAATTCGCGGGTGATGGTGGCTTCCAGCGGCCACACCACATTCACCTTGTGCACGCGAATGCCGATGCGCTGGCAGGTCGCATCGTCCAGCCCCAGATCCACCAAGGCTTGGCGCATATCGTTGTAGGCCTTGCCGCTGGCCATGATGCCAAAGCGGTCCTGCGGGCCTTGCACCACGTTGTAGTTCAGCTTGTTGGCACGCACATACGCCAGGGCGGCATACCACTTGTGGTGCATCAAACGGGCTTCTTGCTCCAGCGGTGCATCAGGCCAGCGAATGTGCAACCCGCCGGGTGGCATGGCAAAGTCTTCGGGCAACACGATGCGTACGCGGTCGGGGTCAACCCAGACGCTGCTGGAAGATTCCACCACCTCCTGAATCGTTTTCACGCCCGACCACAGCCCGCTAAAGCGGCTCATGGCAAAGGCGTGCAAGCCCATGTCCAGAATCTCTTGCACGCTGGACGGGAAGAACACTGGCGTGCCACACGCTTTAAAAATATGGTCGCTTTGGTGCGCGGCGGTCGATGATTTGCTGATGTGGTCATCGCCCGCCAGCGCAATCACGCCGCCATGCTGGGCCGTGCCGGCCATATTGGCGTGCTTGAACACGTCCGAGCAGCGGTCTACGCCCGGCCCTTTGCCGTACCAGATGCCAAACACCCCGTCGAACTGCTTGGCATCGGGGTACAGATCCAGCTGCTGCGTGCCCCACAGCGCCGTGGCCGCCAGTTCCTCGTTCACACCGGGCTGAAATACGATGTGCTGCGCTTCCAGGTGCTTTTTGGCGGCCCACAGCGACTGGTCGTAGCTGCCCAGTGGTGAGCCCCGGTAGCCGCTGATAAAGCCCGCGGTATTGAGTCCTTGCTGGGCATCGCGCAGGCGCTGCAGCATGGGCAAGCGCACCAGTGCCTGCACACCGCTCATAAAGGCGCGGCCGCGTTGCAGCGTGTATTTATCGTCTAAAGAAACGTTCTCCAGTGCTTGGCGCACGGCATCGTTCAGTGGGGCGTTCATCGTTGTCTCCTTGTCTATGCACCATGCGCGGGGCTGGTGGCTTTGTATGTGGGCGATGACCTGAATCAAGTGTAGAAGTGGGTGTCGGATAGGTGATTGCTTTTTTTGCCCATCAAGACCACGATTGCGCAAGATCCTTTCTCAAACAAGGGAAAACGTGAATACTTTGGACAAGTTTGACCTCGCCATCCTCACCCACTTGCAAGCCGATGGGCGCTTGACCAACGCCGAGCTGGCCCAGCGCGTGGGCCTGTCTGCGGCGCCGTGCTGGCGCCGGGTGCGCACGCTGGAAAAAGAGGGCTATATCCGGGGCTACCACGCCGAAATTGACCGCCAGAAAATCGGCCTTGGGGTGCTGGCTTTTGTGCGCATTGATGCAGAAATCAGCACGGGTGCGCGCACGCGCGAAATGGAAGAGGCCATCCGCGCCATTCCTGAGGTCATCTCCTGCCACTACATCAGCGGCAAAGGCATGTTCGAGCTGCAAGTGGTGGCCAAAGACCTGGAAAGTTTTTCGCAGTTCACACGCAGCGTGCTGCTGAATTTGCCCAATGTGAAAGACATGCACACCAGTTTTTCGCTGGGCGAGGTCAAATCCAGCATGCCGCCCGTGCCCAAAGCGCCGTAGCCGCGGCATAGACACCCACGATGGTGCCGTCGCCTCCCCGCGATGGCCTGCAAAAAAATGGCGCTGCCCTGACAATTCGCGGTGATGTCAGATCCGCACGCCCCCATTCCCCCCTCGCCCTCAGGGCGCCTGCTTGAAGAGCCGGGTGCCACACCCGTAACGCAGCCCGCCAAAGTGACCTCCACCTGGGCACCATTGCGCACGCCCACCTTCCGCTTGCTGTGGAGCGTGACGCTGGTGGCCAACATCTGCGTCTGGATGAACGACGTGGCCGCCGCGTGGATGATGACCTCGCTCACCACCTCGCCGGTGCTGGTGGCCTTGGTGCAAACCGCCTCCACCCTGCCAGTGTTTTTACTGGGGTTGCCCAGCGGCGCGCTGGCCGACATCCTGGACCGCCGGCGCTACTTCATCTTCACGCAGTTCTGGGTGGCTGCGGTGGCGCTGCTGCTGTGTGCGGCCTTGGCTTTCGATCTGATGAGTGCACCGTTGCTGCTGGCACTCACGTTTGCCAACGGCATTGGCATGGCCATGCGCTGGCCGGTGTTCTCGGCCTTGATGCCTGAGGTGGTCAGCAAGCCACTGCTGCCGTCAGCCATGGCGCTCAGCGGGGTGGCAATGAATGCCTCGCGCATCGTGGGCCCACTGGTGGCAGGTGCGGTGATTGCCAGCGCGGGCACGCTGTGGGTGTTTGTGCTGAATGCGTTGCTATCAGTGGTGGCGGGCCTGATCTTGCTGCGCTGGCAACGCACACCGCCCACCACCAACCCACTGGGGCGCGAGCGCCTGCCCAGTGCCATGCGCGTGGGCCTGCAGTTCATCAAAGAGTCACCGCGCATGCGCGCCGTGATTGCGCGCACGGTGGCGTTCTTCTTTATGTCCACGGCCATCATGGCCCTGCTGCCGCTGACGGCCAAGCGCTTTGACGGCATTGGCTTTATCAGCGGCGCGGGCGTGTTCACGGTGCTGCTGGCGTCGATGGGCGCCGGCGCCATCATTGGCGCGGCCTTCTTGCCGCGCATCCGTCAGGCGCTGTCTGGTGATGCCCTGGTGCTGACCGGCTCCTGCCTGCAAGCCACCGCCACGGTAGGGGTGGCACTGTCGCCCAACCTGCCCCTGGCCATTTTTTGCATGATGGTGGCGGGCTTGTCGCTGCTGTCCACCGCCAACGCGCTGGCCGTCAAAGCCCAGATGGCCTTGCCCAACTGGGTGCGTGCGCGCGGCATGGCAGCCTACCAAATGTCCATCATGGGGGGCACCGCCCTGGGCGCGGCGCTGTGGGGCAAGGTGGCATCGCTCACTTCGGTGCCCACCAGCCTGATGGCCGCCGCAGCCACCGGCGTGCTGTGCATGTTGATCGTGCAGCGCGTGTTTGCCGACCGCCAGGTGCTGGAAGACCTCAGCCCCTCCAAGGCCTGGACGCCACCGCGCCACAGCCAGCCCGAAGAGGGGCGGGTGGTGGTGCACATTGAATTCATCATCAACCCCGCCAAGGCCAAACGCTTTCGTACGTTGATGCAGGCCAGCCGCAGCAGCCGCCTGCGCCAAGGCGCGTTGCAGTGGCGCTTGCTGCATAGCATGGAGCGGCCCGAGCGCTACATCGAAGAGATTGTGGATGCTTCGTGGGTGGAGCACCTGCGCCGCTTTGACCGCGTGACCGCCGCCGACGTGGCATTGCGCGAGCGCAAGCTGTCCTTTCACGTGCTGGATGCGCCACCGCGCGTGACGCGTTACTTCGAGAGCGATTGAACGCTGCACATCGCATCTCTTTCCGACGCAAAAAAGGCTGCCTATGGCAGCCTTTTTTGTGGCAAACATCTCTAAAAATAGAGCTTCTAGCGCTTGCCCATCAATGATTTCAGCATTAAAACAATCTGAAATGCTTTATTTACAAGCGCTAGCAGCTCCTTTTATTGAGGCACTGGCATGCCCTTGGGCCACAGTGCCCACAGACGCAGCGGCTGTTTGATACGGCCGGCCAGATCCCCTGCCTCTTTGCCCCAGCCCATGAAGTAGTCGGCACGCACCGCGCCCACAATGGCGCTGCCCGTGTCTTGTGCCACCACCAGGCGTTTGTATTCCACCTCCATGCCCTTGGAATACATCCACACGGGTGTGCCGTAGGGAATGCTGCCGCGGTCTACCGCGATGGAGCGCCCGGGCGTCAGCGGCACGCCTTGCGCGCCCTTGGGGCCGAACTGCGCATCAATGCCTTCCAGCGGCTCTTCCTTGAAGAACACATAGCGCGGATTGCTCCACAGCATCTCCTGCACGCGGTTCGGGTTGACAGCAATCCAGGCGCTGATGCCGGGCCAGCTGGCATCGGTCACCAGACTGCGGTCCAGCAGCCAGCGGCCCACGCTTTTGTACGGTTGGTCATTGGTGCCGGCATAGGCAATGCGGATCAGGCGCACACTGCCATCGGGCTCGGTCACGCGCAAACGGCCCGAGCCTTGAATGTGCAGCACCAGGGCCTCCACAGGGTCGTTGAGCCACGCAATCTCGCGCCCGGCCAAAGCGGCTTGCGCCTCGGGCAAGGTATCGATTTGCTGGCGCGTGTACCACGGCTTTTTCACACCAAACCCAGCGGGAACCTTGTACAGCGGAATGTTGAATTCTTCGGTACGCACGCGCGAGCCCACCATTTCAGGCTCGTAGTACGAGGTCAGCATGCCTTGTGACTTGCCATCCAGCGACTCAATGCGATACGGCTGTAAATGCTGTTGCAGCCAGTAACTGCGCTCAGCCTCGCTGGCAATACTCAGGCGGCGCACATCGTTGCACAGCCCCGCCAACGCAGCAGGCGGGCGCTCGCAGCTGCGCAGCCACGCATTCCACGCTTCGTGCAGCGCATCGGCCTGAAAACCCGGCAACTCCGTCCAACGCACGGGCAACCAGCGACTTTTAGGGCGATAGCTGGCAGGGCCCAATGGGGCGGTATCTACCACTTCCCCGGTCGGAAAGCGTGTTTCAGGACCATCGTGGGAGGCGGACGGCGGGGTACGGGGGCCAGTGGAACACGCTGCGAGGGTGCCTACAATCAGCGCCATCGAAACACGGAGCAGGAGAGATGCGGTCATGGGGCTGATTTTGCTTGAAGCTTTGCTTGCTTTGTTCATTCTGGTGGGGATTGTTTGGTGGACCATGTTCCATGGCCGCTCCAAGGGGGAACTCGATGCTTCTGACGACGTCCAAGAGAAGGACTGAGTCATCAGCGGCTGCCGTCCTACGGCAGCCATCATGCGCGACTGATACGGCGGAATCAGCAACTTTCCACAATGGAATGCCTGAATCGCTACCGCTTAGCGCTCACATCGCAAAGGAAAAAACCATGCGCAAGAATCTCACTATTACTGCCGCTGTGGCTGCCGCACTGCTGATTTCCGGCTGTGCTGCCACCGACGGCATGTCCACCAACACCAAGCGTACTGCCACCGGTGCCGGCGTAGGCGCGCTGGCGGGTGCCGCCATTGGTGCAGCCACAGGCGGCAAGGCTGGCGTAGGCGCTGTGGCCGGCGCAGCCATTGGTGGCCTGGGTACCTATATCTGGTCGCAAAACCAAGAAAAGCGCAAGCAGGAAATGGAAGCGGCCACACAAGGTACCGGCATCAACGTGGTGCAGACCCAAGACAACCAGCTCAAGCTGGAAATCCCCAGCGACATCTCGTTTGACACCGGCCGCTACGACATCAAGGGCAACTTTGCGCCTATCTTGGATCGCTTTGCCGAAGGCCTGCGCAGCAGCCCCAACGCCGAAGTGCGTATCGTGGGCCACACCGACAGCACCGGCTCGGATGCCATCAACAACCCCCTGTCGCTCAACCGTGCCAACAGCACGCGTGACTACCTGATGCACCGTGGCGTCAACGGCAGCCGCATCTTCACCGAAGGCCGTGGCTCGTACCAGCCCATCGCCTCCAACAGCACTGCCGATGGACGTGCCAAGAACCGCCGCGTCGAAATTTTTGTGGGCGAACGCGCACCACAATAATCACAACAACGATAGCGACTAGCGCTTGTCTGGCAAGCGCTAGAAGGCAAAAAGGCTCTGAATATATTCAGAGCCTTTTTTTGTATCAGCGGGTTTACTGCAGGGTTACAACTGCCCATGGGCGCGCAACACATTGGCCAGCTCTACCGCAGACTTCACCTGCATCTTGTCAAACACCCGGGCACGGTGTACTTCCACCGTACGCACGCTGATATCCAGCTGATCGGCAATCAACTTGTTGGGCACGCCTTCCACCACCAGCTTCATCACACCGCGCTCGCGTTCGGTCAGATCAGCAAGGCGGCTGAGCAGCGCATGGCGCAGCGCCGTCTCTTCCAGATACTGGGTCGATTGCTGCAGCGCTTGCTCGATGCGATCAACCAGCACGTTGTCTGAAAACGGTTTTTCACAGAAATCGAAAGCGCCTTGCTTGACGGTTTTAACTGCGGTGGGCACATCGGCATGGCCGGTCAAAAAAATGACGGGAATGGTCTCAGTCACCCCTTCCCGCTGCTTGAGCAGTTCAAACAAGGACAGGCCGCTCATCCCCGTCATGCGCACATCCAGCAGCAGGCACTGGGGGTGGCGTGGCACGGGGCGCTCGTCCAGCATCTGCAAAAAAGCCTCTGCGCTGGCAAAGCTTTCGCTATAGAGGCGGCGCGAACGCAGCAGCCACGCCAAAGCGTCGCGCACATCCGCATCGTCGTCCACGATATACACCGTGGCATTGGTCACAGGTTCCATAAGCTCAGCTTAACTTTTCTCAGGTTTCAGCCACCGGCAGGCTGAAGGTAAACACCGTGCCACGAGGGACATTGGCTTGGTGGCGCAATTCTCCACCATGCTGCTCCAGCACCGTGCGGCACATGCTCAAGCCCAGCCCCATGCCTTCATGCTTGGTGGTAAAGAAAGGCGTAAACAGCTGCTGAGCCACTTCTGCAGGGATGCCACTGCCTTGGTCTTCTACGGAAAACACGACGCGCTGGGATGCTTCGCTCCACAGTGCTTGGATGGTGAGTCTGCGCTGCGGAGCCTCGACCCCTTCCATGGCCTGCATGGCATTGCGGGCCAAATTCAGCAGCACTTGCTCAATCATAGTGGTGTCGCACACGATCGGCGGCAAACGCGGCTCGACCTCGACCTGTACCTGCACGCCCAGCTTGCTGGCTTGCAGACGCACCAGCGGCATCACCGCTTCCAGCAAATCATGGGCGCTGATGACTTCGTGCGTCTGGCTGCGCCGGCGTACAAAATCACGCACGCTTTTAATGACCTTGCCTGCGCGATCCGCCTGGAAGGCGATGCGCTGCATGGCCGATTGCAAATCTTGCAGACGCTGCACCAGCATGGAGTGATCGAGCAGCGCCAGATCGCCATCATGGCGCAGCATATTCAGCGAACCGTTGGCATAGCTGGACATGGCCATCAAGGGCTGTGTCAGCTCATGGCTGAGCAAGGAAGCCATCTCGCCCACCGTGGCCAAACGCGCGGTGGCCTGCAAGCGCTCATGCGAGGCGCGAGACAGCTCTTCCATGCGGCGCTGCTCGGTGATGTCAATGAACGCACTCATCCAACCGGTTTGCTGACCTTGTGCATTGATTAGCGGCGCCTCAAAAATCAAGACCGGAAAGCGGGTGCCATCTTTGCGCATAAAGACCGATTCATGCCCCTCGCGCGCAGCAGGGATGGCGCCAGCCAGCCGCCGGGCCTGACGGCGTACGTATTCCTCGGCCAGCTCAGGTGGCCAGTACGGCGCAAAACTTTGCCCCAGCAACTCTTCCGCGCTAAAGCCGACCATGGCACAAAACGCCGGGTTAACGTAGCTGATGCGGCCTTGCAAATCCCGTGCGCGCAAGCCCGTGATGAGCGAGTCTTCCATCGCCTTGCGAAAGGCAAACGCATCGCCCAAGTCACGCTCGGCGCGCAAGCGCCGGCGGTTATCGCGCACCAGAATCACCACCACCGAGGCCAGCGCAATCGCCATCCCAGTGACGGTAGCTGTCATCACGTTCGGAAACACACTGGGCGCACGGTGCCAGCTGTCCATGCGCAGCACCATGGTGTTGCCGGGCAAGTCAAGCAGTTGCTGCGACGTAAACACACGCGACCCTCGCCACGCAGCCCCCACCAGGGCCAGACGCGTGCCATCCGGTTCTGTAAACGACACTTCCTGGCTCTGCGTGAGGTTCTTGCTCAGTTGCGTCAACAAAATGTTCTGCAACGAATACGTGCCCACCATGAACCCTTTGAGTTGCCCGTCTTCCATTTGCGGCAGGCACACGTCCATCAATTCCGCCCCCATGGCTTCACCCAAGATCTGGAAGTAGCTGGAGGAATACGTCGAGCTGCTGGTGCGCTTGGCATTCGCACACGCCGTGACTGCGTTGCTGAAGGACTCCTCCCGGGAGCCGCTTTCCCACTCGATCGCACGGTATGGCGTTTCAGCAAAACGCAGAATGCGCATCTCGGCGTCACGCCACTCCACCCGCAACAGCTCGCGGCGTACCTGCAGCATCTCTGCCACGCGCACACTCCACTGCTCCGGCGTGCTATGCAACGCATTCACTGCCTGCAAGTCCTGCAAATTGCGATTCAGGCCGGCACGAATTTCCACCACGGCCTGTGCTGCATCCCGATCCAGCTTGTCCTGTACCTGAGAGGCTTCATAGCGCCCAGCCAGCCACACCATCATGATGAGCATGCCCGCCACCAAGACGACAAGCATCGTCCACAAAGACCATCTGCGCCACGCGCTGTGCCAGCGCTGCCACGGCCAAGGCTGCTGAAGAGGATTTACAAACAACGATGTTCCAACGCAGGCAAGCGCTGACGCACTTGCTGCAAAAGCGCAGCATCAAGCACTGCATAACTAATTCCCGCACCTGCAGCGCTTTGCTGGGCCAACACTTGGCCCCAAGGGTCCACCACCATGCTGTGGCCCCAAGTTTGGCGACCATTCACGTGTTGCCCTCCCTGGGCGGCGGCCAGCATCCAGCATTGGTTTTCCACGGCCCGCGCGCGCAGCAACAACTCCCAGTGGGCCTGGCCTGTAGTGTAGGTAAACGCTGCGGGCGCCAACAAAACATGAGCACCTTGCGCAACATGCTGGCGGTATAACTCCGGAAAACGCAAGTCATAACAAACGCTCAAACCCAGCTTCCATACTCGGCCACTGCGGTCCACCATCTGCGCCACCACTGGCTGGTGCCCTGCTTCTATGACGGCTGCTTCATCGTAGTGCTCGGTCTCTGTGGCGAACCGAAAGAGGTGAATTTTGTCGTAATACGCCACCCGTTCGCCCTGCGGGTTAAACAGCATGCAGGTATTGCGTACGCGCGCTGGCTGCGCTGCCTGGATCGGCACGGTACCGCCTACCAGCCACACACCATAGCGTTGCGCCCATGCCGCCATGGCCTGCTGCACAGGCCCCTCATCCAGCGCTTCTGCCCAGGCGAGCTTGTCCGTGTCCTGCATGCCCATGCCGCAAAAATACTCGGGCAGCACCACCAGCTCTGCACCCTGTGCACCCGCTTGCGCCACCAATTGCTGCGCACAGGCCAAATTCAGTGCCACATCTGGCGTAGAAACCATTTGCACCACGGCAACTTTCATGGAACAGCTCCTTCTTGCGTGCTGGGCGTCTGCAGCGCCTTCTTGCTCACCGGCTCTACCACCGGATCCGCCCATGTGCCATGCACGTGGAAAGTACGTGTTGCCGCTTCCATCAGCGGACCGCGCAAGAACATTTGCGCCAGAAAACTGCCCAAACCAATCACCGGATTGATCGCCGTGGCTGCCAGCGATGCCGTCATGGCGTTGATCTCCGGCACCACCACCACTTTCAGGTCTTGCGTTTCATCCACCAAGCTCGCTTTGCCTTCCATCAACACCGCAGCATTGAGGCCCTTCATCTGCAAATTGTTGGTGCGTGCAATCCCCTGCGCCACAGCGATATCGCCACGGATGTAATCGAAGGCAAAGCCCTGGCTAAACACATCCCGGAAATCCAGCGTCATGCGCCGTGTGATGGACTGCAGGCTCAGCACGCTCAGCAGCTTGCCCATGCCGGGCTCCACTTTCAGAAACTGGCCTTTTTCAACCTGCATGTGTACTCCGCCATCCATGCTTTGCCAGTGCGGCGTTATCGGCGCTCCCCGCCATGCAATGTTGCCGCTCAAGCGTCCTTGCCCATCCCTGATCACCCCGGGCATGCCAAACCGCTCCAGCAACTTGCCGGAGCTGTCCATCTCCAGCAGAAAACTCAAGTGGGTAGTACGCGGAGCGCCTCGCGCAGCGGCCCCCCAATAGCCATTAGCGCGCCACCGCGCTTCTGGCGTGGTCAAGTCAAACTGCTCCAGCATCCACTCACGGCCCAGTGGGCCCAGGCTATTGCGCGCTTTCAGTTGCAGCTTGCCCAGTGACTTACCGGCAATCTCTAGGCGGTCCACCTCAATATCCAGCGCAGGCAAAGACTCCACCTCACCTGGTTCGCCGTCGTTCGGCTCTTGGTTGAGGCGCTGCATTTCTGACTTGGGAATCACCAAGTGCGAGAACCGTGCAAACAGTCTTCCAGACGATTCCGCGCCCTCCGCCCCACGGTATTCCAGCGCTCCTGCAAAGTGTTTGGCATTCAAACGCCCCCGCCAGACGCCTTGGGCCTGTGAAAAATCCGCTTTCACGGCCTCCAACTCTCGCCCCTGTAGCAGCAGACGCCCCACCTCCAGGTGAATGCGCTGCGGCAGCCATGCTTGGGCGGCCGAAGAAGCCACCCCGGATGCGCGCGCACCACCGGATGCCCAAGCGGCCGCCCAAGCATCCACATCCAGCGCGGGCAGTTGCACATGGGCAGAGACGCCTTCTGCAGCCGAATCATTGCCCTGTAGCGCATCGCCAACCACGATGCGCCCACGCAAAACCTTGGCGGGACTGACCGAAGCATCCTGCACATAACTCACCGCACCGCGCCCAGCCACATCCACGCGCAGCTCTTGGGTCTTGGGTTCGCTGGTATGGAGTGTCTGCGTCACACTCAGGACCAGCGCTTCGTCCACGGCTTTGTACAGCGGCGCAGGCAAATTCAGAACCATGCCCCGCAAGTCTGAACGCACCAGTACTTTTTGCATGCGGTCGTTGGCGGTAACGTCTACCGTGTAGGCTGCTTGCCCCTGTGCGGATGCTGCAATCTGCGCCATCAAAGGCACATTGCTATCCTTTTGCATGCCTACGGCTGTGGCCAAACCTTTCGCCTGCAGCCGTACCCCTTGCTGCAGGCTCGGCATACCGCCATCGATCTTGAAGCTGCCGCCCAAAGCCTGCCCTTGCACATTGCGCAACTCAAATCCTTGGTCATGAAACTGGACCTTGCCCTGCAATTGCTGCAACTGCGGCACATCTGCATTGAATTGCAAGCTATTTTTTTCAAACCCCACGCTGCCACGCACCTTGGATTTTTCCAAGTGATCAATCGGCAGGTCCAGGTGAAAGGCGATCTGCGCATTGCCTTGCGCTGTGGCACTATCCAGCGCATGGCTGGTAAAACCTGCCAGCGGTGACTGTTTGACCAGCCCCAGTGCAGCATTCAAATCCGTCAGACCGGAGGCTTGTACTGTCAGATGGGGGTGCTGCAAATCCGGGATCTCGGCATCCACCGATCCGATGCGCAACTTGGGATGCCCTGCAAACCCTGTATCAGCCTGCTGAACCTTCATGCCTGCGCCTTCAAATACCAAGGTGCCCTGGAGCTGCGTCAATGCAGGCCATGCAGGTGTGCCAGCAGCATGCAATGCTGGAGGCACGAATTCGTAGATCACGTCTTTCACTGGTGCTTTGATCCAGAAACGTCCAGAACCAGGCCGGTCAAAAGGCATGTCTTGCAAATTGCCTCGGACTTCAAACTCTACATGGCTGCCTTGCCCCTGCTTCACGCTATCTCGCACGTAATGACGCGCCATTTCAGGCACCGCCAAAGGCAAGTAGCGATGCACACGAGCGCCATCGGCACGCTGTAACACGCCTTGCAGCTGTAAATGCCCTGGCAGACGCGCTTGCGCGGTTTCTCCCATTTGCCAGATGGCCTGGAGCGTGCCCTGTGCATCGGTATTGGCAAACTGGGCTTGTGACACGTCCACTTTGACGTGGCCATTTTTGACCGTCCAGCGCAGCTGCGCCTGGAGCGCATCCAGTGCCACCTTCGGCTCTTCAAATACCCCGGGGAAATGCAAGGCGCCAGATTGCATGTCCAGCGACGCTTTGCCGCCATTGGTATTGAGATCGAAGGCAGCACTCAACCCTTCCACACCCGGCACTCCTACCCCTCCTTGCGGCGCAGGCTGCGGCTGCAGCATCAGCTTGGCCACCCGTCCGCTGGCCTGGTACTGACCGGATGCCTGCCACTGCAACTGAAGTTGCCGCAGTTCGCCTTGGGGCATCCACTTGGCAATAGCGTCCTGCACCGATGCAGACACGGGCAAGGCTCGCACCACCTTGCTGGCCATCCCGAGGTCCGCGAAATCCAGCTCCACCCGCGTACGAAGCTCCGTGCCACCCGCTACCCCGCTCACGGCCCAATTGCTGCTCGGCCACAGGCTGCCGTCTGTGTGAAGGAAGCTGAAGTCATGCCCTTCCAGCCGCCAGTTACGCTCCTGCCAGTTGCCGACAAAGCGTCCTTGGATTTGTTGCAGTGCCAAATTTGCGGTTTGTGGATCACGCCACTGCAGCTGCGCCTGTGCCAGTGCCAAGTCTGCGGTAACTCCTGTGACTTTCCCATGCTGCACATCGACCCACCCGCGCGCCACGCCATTGCCTTGGATGGATTGCACCCCCCATGCCTCAGGCCACGGCAGTTGTGGCACTTGCTGCAAGTGCGCAAACGCATACCATTGCCCGCTCCATCGCGCCCAAGGTGCCTTGGTCGAGGGCAGCAAAGGTTGGCGGAATGCGCCAACCAATTGCATGCGCTCACCATCGCCCGTGGCGGGAGTGGCATCGACGCGCAGCACATGGCTCCAGTGCCGATTGCGCAGCACCACATCCACATCCAGCAACTGAACCTCTTTCAGCGCACGCTGTTCATCCGTGAAATGCACCTGTCCTTGGCGCAGCACCAGTTCAGGCTGCTCCAGCAGCCAATCCAGCGCCGTACTTTCGGTGGCATCGCTTTGCACCACATCCAGCCCAGCGACTTGCCATCGGCCATCGCTCAGATGTCGGATGTCCAAGAGTGGCGCATCGATATACAGCTGCTCCAAGCCCAGACGCAGCAAAGAGCGCGCAGACACGGTCGCCACCACGCGCTGCAGCTTGAGTGCATCACGCCCTTGCGCATCCTGCACACGGACACCCTCCAGATGTATGGTGGGGAAGAGTCCATTGGATTGCGCGGATATCGCAGCAATGCGCACAGGAGCCCCCAGCGCTTGCGTCGCCAAGCGCTCCACTTCAACACGCCACTCACCAATTCGCGGCACAATGAATCCATGGAGAGTCCCCCAAGCTGCTGCAAGCAATAGCCAAAACGCCAGCACCAAGCCCAACGACCAACGGGCAATGCGGGCAAAAATGCGTAACTGGCGCGAGGGGAGGGGACTCGGATCGATCATTCGTGGGTTCACAGGTGGCTGGAATTATCACCCGCTTGCTCTTTTCGGAGCATGACACCAAGGGTAACGGCCTCAAGGATCTGTGAACTCGCACCAACCAGTGCCCAGCATGCAGATCGCAGACCAGATTCAGACACCTATTGCGACCCCAGCGGCCGCTCACTCGCGCTTTTGGCAGCGACTACACCGCCGCTACACCGATGTGATGGGAGCATTACCCCCCGGGCCTCCGGATCGTGTCTCTATCGAACAAGCCCTGCAACAGCTGCAAACCGAGCACCATCTAGAACTGGCAGCAGCCCTGAGGATTGTGCGTCAGTTGGTCATGGAACGCTTGATGGTGCTGGACTGTGCCCAACAGGCAGATTTATCCCTCATCACGCAAGGAGTGACGGCATTGGCGGAGTTGGCGCTTGACCGCGCCTGCCTTCAGGTGCGCCAGGAGCTGGACGCCCGCCATGGTGCGCCGCTGGGCCCAGAAGGACTGCGCGTTCCCTTGTGGATTATTGGCATGGGCAAGTTTGGTGCCCGCGAACTAAACGTTTCCAGCGACATTGACCTCATCTATGTCTATGAGCACGAAGGGGAAACGCAAGGACTGCCCGATGGTCGCGGAAAAATCAGCAACCACGAATACTTTGGCAAAGCCGTCAAAGCCATCTACACACTGATTGGCGATACCACTGAGCACGGCTTTGTCTTCCGCGTGGATTTGGCGTTGCGCCCCCACGGTAACTCGGGGCCCGCAGCAATCAGTCTCTCGTCTTTGGAGGACTACTTGCAGGTGCATGGCCGGGAATGGGAGCGCTTTGCCTGGCTCAAAAGCCGTGTTGTAGCACCCTTGTCCGAGGTGCAAGCCCCGAATGTGCAAGCACTGCGCTCGGTCGTGCTGCCTTTTGTATTCCGCAAATACCTGGACTACAACGTCTTTGATTCTTTACGCACTTTGCACCGCCAGATTCGTGAGCATGCTGCGCGCCGCAGTGCGGGCCACCCCGAGCGTGCCAATGATGTGAAGCTGTCTCGCGGAGGCATTCGGGAAATTGAGTTCACCGTGCAACTGCTGCAAGTGGTGCGCGGAGGGCAATTTCCTGAACTACGCTGCCGCCCCACCCTGGAGGCGTTGCAGCGCTTGGCTCGCTCCAATCTGATGCCACAAGAAACGGCGCAGCAACTGGCACAGGCCTACACATTTTTGCGCAACGTGGAGCACCGCATCCAGTACCTGGATGACCAGCAAACCCATGTGCTGCCCACGCGTGACGACGATTTGGCATGGATCGCACACACCATGGGCTACGCCGATGCCTGCAGCTTTTTGCACCAACTCGATGCCCACCGCGAACTGGTTGCACAAGAGTTCGACATTTTGCTGGGCGGCAACCAAGCCGGTCAGTGCCAAAGTGGCTTGTGCAACGGCCCGCGCGCTACGCAGAGCAGTACCCATAGCGCGCCCGACCTTGAAACCCTGATTGAGCAGCTCCCGCCCCAGATGGCCGCGCGCATTGCCGAATGGCGCGAGCACATCAAAGTACGTGGTTTGCGCGACGAAGCGCGGGCGCGCCTATTCCGACTGGTGCAGCAAACAGCACAGCGCGTGGAGAACGGTACGCTGGAGGAGATCGCTGCCATCCGCTTTATCAACTGGCTCGAGCCGCTGCTGCGACGCGAAAGCTATTTGGCGCTGCTGCTGGAGCGGCCCTCTGTACACGAGCGCCTGCTGGACTTGCTCGGCGCTGCGAAATGGCCCGCACGTTATCTGCAACAGCATCCTGGCGTGATCGACGAACTCGCCAGCGACCAGCTGTTTTCCGAGCGCTTTAGCGCAGTTGACTTCGAAAATGAGATGGCCTTGCGCCTGAAAGCCTTGGAAAGCACGGGCGAAGACGATGACGAAAATCTGCTGAACCTGCTGCGCAGGGCCCAGCATGCGGAAATTTTCCGTACGTTGGCACGCGATGTAGAACGCGCCATCACGGTGGAACAAGTCGCGGATGATTTAAGCGCTTTGGCAGACAGTGTCTTACGCGTCACAGCGCAATGGTGCTGGTCACGACTGAAGCAACGCCACCGGGAAGACCCAAAATTCGGCATCATTGGCTACGGCAAGCTGGGGGGCAAAGAGCTGGGTTATGGCAGCGACTTGGACATCGTTTTTATTTTCGACGATGCCGACGACAATGCGCCCGAAATCTATACCGCATGGGTACGCAAACTCATCAACTGGCTCACCGTCAAAACCGGCGAGGGCGATTTGTATGAAATTGATACCGCACTGCGCCCCAACGGCAATTCAGGCTTGCTGGTAACCAGCTTCAAGTCGTATGCCGACTATCAGCAACAACGCGGTAGCAACACTGCCTGGACCTGGGAACATCAGGCGATGACCCGGGCGCGCTTCGTGCTCGGCAGCGAAAACCTGCAGCAGCGCTTTGATGAAGTCCGCACCGCCGTCATCACGGCCCCCCGCGATGCGGTCTCGCTGAAAGAAGAAATCGTGGGCATGCGCGAGCGCGTGCGCGCTGCCCATCCTGTTCGGGGTGAGTTGTTTGACGTCAAGCACAGTCCGGGTGGCATGGTGGATGCAGAATTCGCCGTGCAATACCTAGTGCTGTCCCAGTCCGCGCAGCACCCGGAACTTACCGGCAACGTGGGCAATATCGCCTTGCTACAACGTGCGGAGGCCTCAGGCCTGCTCCCAGCAGGGGTGGGTCAGGACGCTGCCACCGCGTACCGCGAACTGCGGCGTATCCAACACACATCGCGTCTGGATGAAGGAAATGGCCTCATCTCCGTTAACCTCATCACCACGCACCGTGATGCCGTCCTGGCACTTTGGCGAGCCGTTTTTACCAATTAAGCCGGGATACACCCACTTCGCTGAACGAATTAAGGCCGTGAGGTGCATTTCAAATGTAAAAATATGTTCAACCGTGCTTGAACTGTGTAATGAACCTCGTTGAATTAAATCTCTCGACCATCCCTTTTGGCCAACCCATTCCTTTTGCCTTGCGAGGCGTTGGGGGGGGGTTGCTGGCCAACAAAGGGTTTGTCATCCGCTCCGCTGACGATTTGCGTGTCCTGCTTGCCCGCGGGCAAGCCTTGTATGTAGACACTGACGAGTCCGGCGAGAGCTATCGCGCCTTTTTGTCCCAGATCCAGTCCTTGCTGCTTTCCAACAAGCCGCTGAACCAGATCGCCACCATGACGCTGCAAACCACGGCAGCGCCCTCGGCCACCATTCAAGACAACAGCCCCCCTGCCTGGCGCGAATGGCAACTGGGCCTGACGCAGTTGCTGCGCAACCCTGACGTAGCAGACTTCGCACAGCGCTTTGAGGATTTGTTCACCGCCCTGAACACCTATCTGCAGAAGAACCCCGACGGCGCGCTGCTGGCGCTGATGCAGATGTCTGCTGAGGAAACCCGCTACTACAGCGCCACGCATGCCATGCTCTCGTCGGTCATCTGCATGACTGTGGCGCGCGAGACTTTGCGCTGGCCTGAAAACCGGGTACTGCCACTGGGCCGCGCGGCGCTCAGCATGAATATTGGCATGGCCCAGTTGCAAGACGAGCTCGCCCAGCAAAGTACCCCGTTAACCCCTCAGCAAGCCCAGCAGGTGGATCAGCACTCGGATGCCTCTGTCAGCATCTTGCGGGCCATGGGCATCTCCGACCCATTGTGGCTGGATGCCGTGCGCACCCACCACCACCGTGCCCCGGGCAAATTGTCTGAAAAGACACTGGCCCAGCAGATGGCGCGACTGATCCAGCGTTCAGACATCTTTGGTGCACGCATTGCGCCTCGCGTCAACCGTGAGCCCATGTCCGTGACCTCGGCCATGCAGGCCAGCTACTACGACGAAACCAAGTCCATGGACGAAGCCGGCGCTGCGCTGGTCAAGGCACTGGGCATTTACCCGCCCGGCGCCTGGGTCAAGCTGGCCAGCGAAGAGATCGGTGTCGTGGTGCGCCGCGGTGCCTCTGCGGCCACCCCACGTGTAGCCGTGTTGCTTAACAAATCCGGCATGCCCACTGGCGAACCCATTCCTCGCGATACGGCGCAGGCGGCGTGGAAAATTGTCAGTCCTGTCGCACACAAAGAAGTGCGAGTTCGCCTACCACTGGAAAAATTGCTGGCCCTATGATCCGTTTCAGCAGCTGATCCAGCAGCGGAAAAATTTTTGGAACTAATCCAAAAACTTCCACTCAGACAGCTCTGTAAGGGTTGATCCCGGCCAGTTTCAGTGTTGCGAAGCCGACCTTTGGGTTTGTCAGTCTTGGGGTGCATCTCCTCCCTCCCTCTCTTAATTCACTTCAAGACGCTTCGCAACCTTTTTATTCCTCCTAGGGCACCGCAAGGTGCCCTAGTTTTTTT
>JAFAGF010000089.1 GCA_023422975.1 Pseudomonadota bacterium | reverse complement strand
GTTTGAGTTGCAGCGCGATCTGGAGTAAATTTTTAGCGCATATCGCACAACAAGTTCAAGGAGGTGAACCATGCAACGCGGATTGCTGCCCTATGTGCTGGAAGACGGCATTCCGGCCTTGATTCTGTCTGCCGTGGTGCTGTTGAGCGGCATGGGCTATGGTTTTTATGTGGCCCACAGCCGACCCGCCACGCCTGTGCCGGAGTTGTTGCCCGAAGCCGTTGCGCCTGCAGTGCCTGCATCTGCGCCGGTGGCCGCAGACAAACCCTGAAGCCGGTAACCCATCAAAAAAACCGCCGGTGGCTGTGAAGGCCACGGGCGGTTTTCTATCGGTTGCCCGGCGGCCTAGCGCTTATTGCCCTGCAACACCCCCAGCAGCGCAGCGCCGACGATCAGCACGCCACCCATGAGCATGCGCGGGGTCAGCTCCGTGGCGCCGAGCAGCCAGGCCGAGCTACTGGCAAACAGCACTTCGGACAGCATGATGAGCGAGGTGGTGCTGGTGGGTACGCGGGCCGCGCCGTATTGCAGCGCCCATGAACCGATGCCGACCAGCACCGCCATGCCCAAGGCACAGCTCACCCAGATGGCGTTGGGGGTTGGGACGGCCGGAAAGTAACCCGTGGCCCAGCCTGTGCTGGCCGTGATGACACCTACCGTCATGCAGCCGATGAACATGGCCAGCACCCGCGACATGCTGGGCGTGTGGAAACTGCGGCGCAAGATCACATTGGTGCAGGCGAAGCAAAAACCGCCGAACAGCGCCAAATACTCGGGCAAGCCGATACCGGCCGTGAAACGGCTGAAACTTGCGCCTTGCGGGATGATGACCAGGGCCATGCCGCTGAAGGCCAGCACCAAGCGCAGCAAACCCGCGCCGGTCGGCCGCTCTGCCAAAAAGCGCCAGGCCAGCAGCACCGTCCAGGCGGGCATCAGGTAGAACAGCAAGATGACACGCACCACATCGCCGGTGGAGGCGGCCATGTTGAAGGCCACATTGGTCAGCCCTGACGACAGCGCCAGTAGCCACAGCACGCGGTGCGAGAAAAAGCCCGGCAAGCTGCTGCGCACGCACAGGGCCGTGCCCACGGCCAGCAGGCCGTAAATCATGCTGGTGGCCCAGGGGGCGACCAAGCCTTGGGCGTACATGGTCTGGAAGGGCCACCACGCCAGACCCCAGACCATGGCGTTGAACAGCAGCGACAGATACGGCAAAGGAGAATGCATGGCTAAAAATGACTCCGGCGCAGGTAGTACCTGCGCCGGTAGCTATGAATATAGAAGAGAGGTGACTCAGTGGTGGTCGTGGCGGGCCACATTCAGCAGGCGCCGTACCTCGCCGCCGTGGTTGCGGCAGTTGTACAGGTACCAGCGGCGAATCAGCCACATGATGAAGGCCACAATCAAGCCAAAACCGGTGATGGCGCCATAGGCCGACAATCCCCACAGCGTGCTCAGGCTGTAGAGCAATCCCAGACCCAGAATGCAGGCCTGTTCATTGAAGTTTTGCACCGCAATCGAGCGGCCTGCGCCCATCAGGTTGTGGCCCCGGTGCTGCAGCAGCGCATTCATGGGCACAACCAGATAGCCGCCCAAGCCACCCAGCACAATCAGGAACGGCACGGCCACCCACAGGTTGTGGATGAAGTTCATGCAAATCACCAACAGCCCCATGGCAATGCCCATGGGAATCACGCGCGTGGCGTGCTGCAGGCGCATGCGCATGGAGGCCAGCACCGCGCCCGCGGCGGTGCCAATCGCCACCACGCCTACCAGGGCCGAGGCTTGCGTGGTGCCGTAGCCCAGTGCTACGGCGGCCCATGCCAGCACGATGTAGCGCAGATTGCCCGATACGCCCCAGAACAGCGTGGTGGTGGACAGCGAAATCTGCCCCAGCTTGTCGCGCCACAGGCGACGGTTGCACTCGCGGAAGTCCGGCAGCAAGGCCAGGGTGTTGGCCACCAGCCCCTTGCTGGCGTCTTGGCGCAGCGGCACCAAGGGCGCAGCAGTGCGCGGGATGCGCAGGTTAAAGATAGAGGCCAGCACGTAGATAAACACCAGTACGCCAATAGCGGCTTCGGCGGCGGTGGTTACGCCGGGCACGTTCAGCGCCAGCAGGTGGGCTGAAACTGCCGGGCCCACCAACTGGCCGCCCAGCAGCACGCCCAAAATGATGGAGGTGATGGTCAGCCCCTCGATCCAGCCATTGGCCTTGACCAGCTGCGAGGCGGGCAGCAGCTCGGTCAGGATGCCGTATTTGGCGGGCGAGTAGGCGGCGGCGCCTAGCCCCACCACGGCGTAGGCCAGCAGCGGGTGGTGGCCAAACAGCATCAGCAGGCAGCCCAGCACTTTGATGGCGTTGCTGATGAACATGACGCGCCCTTTGGGCAGGGCGTCGGCAAACGCACCCACAAACGGGGCCAACACGACGTAGAACAGCGCGAACATAGGAACCAGCGCGGCGCTTTGCCACTCTGGTGCTCCGCCGGTACGCAGCAGCTCAACGGCTGCCACGAACAGGGCGTTATCGGCCAGCGAGCTGAAAAACTGCGC
>JAFAGF010000034.1 GCA_023422975.1 Pseudomonadota bacterium | reverse complement strand
GATGAGGTAGGCGCGCACATCGGCTTGCATGCTCTGCGGCACTTCGGTCCAGGCCAAGATGGGGTCTGGAAATACCAGCACCAGCATGCCGAGCACCGTAAAGCCAAAGGCAAGATACAGCGACTGGCGGAAAGAAGCGCCAATCGCCGTGGTTTCGCCTTTGCCGTGTTGCTCTGCCCAGATGGGCAGCAAGGCTTGCAAAATTCCCATCAGGGAGACGTAGACGCTCACAAACACGGCAGATGCCACGGACAGCGCGGCGAGCGCATCGGACGAAAAGCGGCCTGCAACAATGGTGTCGGTGACGCCAAAGGCCATCACGGCCAGTTGCCCGGCCAGCACGGTGCCGGCATGCCGCGCAATGGTGGCAAGTTCACGCATCAATGGCTCCTGCTTTTAAGGGGCGCGGCGCAGCACCAGGAGGTAGTCACGACGGTCGGTGGGGCGTGCCACTTGCTCTACCAGTTGCCATTGCGCAGCAATGGCACTGTCCGTGGCAGACCAGGCCGAAGGGGTTGCAATCAGCCAGCTGCAGGCAGGGCCCTTGGCTGTGCTCAAGCCGCTTTCTAACTGCCACGGTGTGTGGAAGCGAAAGGCTGTGGTGAGCGCAGTGTTAAAGCCCAGGGTGTGTACACACTGCACATGCTTGGGTAGAACTTGGACAATTGCGTTGACGTGGGGCGCGTAGCTGCGGCCATAGTCCAGCATGGGAAGCCACAAGGTCATCAACAACACCCATCCGAGCACGGTGCCGCCGGCGGGCACGGCCAAGCTCTTCCAGATGGCAGCGCGATGGCGGCGTGTGCGCCAGGCAACCAGCAGCAGCCAGCCTGCGGTGGCCGCTAGCGCGACCAAGAAGGGAAAGAGTGCGAACGAAGGCTCAAAGCCAATCGCCAGACGCTGTACGTTTTCAGCAGGTTTGGCAGGAAATCCGGTTTGTACCGAAATCCAGACTACCCACATCGTGATGGCGGAGATGGAAAAGAAAAACAGTGTCAGCCAGTCAATCAACGCGCCCAAGCTGCGCTTGAAAGTTGGCAGTGCAAATGCGGCCAAGGCCGCAATGGCTGGCAGTGCCAGAATCAAGGCACGGTCACCTTCCAGTGTGAAAATGGTGCAAAACAGCGCGGTTGCCCATAGCCACAAAGGCCATGCAACATGGGGGTTGTGTGCAGGGCGCTGTAGCTGCCAGCGCCAGCGCCACATCGCCCACAGCGCCAAAGGCCATGCCGGCCAGCTGAACCACATCAGCAAGCGCGCAAGGCTTTGCCAGTCTTTGCCTTGCACCCACGGGTTAATCAGGCGGTACTCCCACATGCCCAAGGCCCATGCGGCGGCGGCGGCGACACCGATGGAGAGCAGCCACCATGCAGCCCAGCTGTAACGCTGGGGCAGTTTGGGGGATTGAATACACAAAGCCATTGCAGTGGCTCCCGCAGCCAGTACTGCGGCCATGGTTGGGGCGCCGGCCAGTGCGAGTGCAAGCGTGCCCAGTAAAGCGGCAGCGGCCGATAGCTTTGGTTGCCACCACATAGAGGCTGCAGCAAAAAAGATGGCGCTGACAGCGCTCAGTTGTACCAGTGTGTGGCTGGTCTCGTGTGCGAGTTGGGCAAGACCCAAGCATGCCAGCAGCGCCAGCAAGCCACCATCGGCCAGGGCGCGTGCATAGTCCGTGGGTGTGGCTTCTCCGCCGAAGGCAAAAGCCACTGGCTGTGCACCTGGGCTGCGTGCCAAGCTAAAAACTGCCCGCCAGCTGCACAGCAATGTCAGTGCCAGCAAAAGCACGAAGGGCAGACGCACCACCAAGTCTGCAGGCATGGCCGTTGGCAGTAGCTGCAGTGCCCAAGCTCCCAGCCAATATTGCAGCAAACCCGGAGCACTGGGCGCCATACCGTCCAGCTGTGGCTGCAGCCATGAAGTCTCGCCCTGCGCCATGGCTTGCATATACCCAAATGCCGTGATGTCGACTTCGCGCCACGGCTCTCTGCCTACAAAGCCAGCAAGGATGTAGGTGGCGCACAGCAGCAACATGATCCAGCGGGGCAGGGTACGGGCTGCATTTTTGGCAACGATGGCGGGTGAGGGCGGATTCATGAAAGCGTTGTCGGCAGGCTGTGTTCAAGCCTATCGGTGAAACAAAACGAGGTAATGGCCAAGCATGCCACGACTGCAGCAGATGTGCAGTGATATGGGCGTCGCAGAGATTGCAGGCTTGGCCAAATGAAAAAAGGCAGCCTGGTCGCCCAGACTGCCTTTTTGGCGAAGAGGTAAAAAATTACTTCTTGCCGAAGCGGTTGCGGAACTTTTCCACGCGGCCGCCCATGTTGTCCACCGACTTTTGTGTGCCAGTGTAGAAGGGGTGCGATTCAGAAGAAGTATCCAGCTTGAACAGAGGATATTCCTTGCCTTCGAAAGTTTCTGTTTCTTTGGTGTTGACGCAAGAACGTGTTACGAACTTGAAGTCGTTGGACATGTCAACGAACAGAACTTCACGGTAATCGGGGTGGATGCCTTCTTTCATGATCTTCCTTTAGTCAAGTGCGGCAGCCGTGTCGAACCCGAAGCAACCTTTGCTTCGAAAATGCATTCCACATACTTACCGCAATAAAAGCCCCCTATTATAGCTTGAGGGCCAAAATTTCTGCAAAGCGCGCGGCCTATTTAGCCACCGCGGCGCATCATGTCGAAGAATTCGACATTGGTTTTGGTTTGCTTCATGTTTTTGATCATGAGCTCCATTGATTCGATTTCGTCCATGTTGTACATGAACTGACGCAGGATACGTGTCTTTTGCAGAATCTCTGGGGGCAGCAGCAGTTCTTCGCGGCGGGTGCCCGATTTGGACAATTCGATCGCAGGGAAGACGCGCTTTTCGTACAGGCGGCGGCTGAGGTGAATTTCGCAGTTGCCGGTGCCCTTGAACTCTTCAAAAATCACTTCGTCCATACGCGAGCCTGTGTCGACCAGTGCTGTTGCGATGATGGTCAGCGAGCCGCCTTCTTCCACATTGCGCGCTGCACCGAAGAAGCGCTTGGGGCGGTGCAGGGCATTGGAGTCCACACCACCCGACAGCACTTTGCCCGACGAGGGCACCACGTTGTTGTAGGCGCGGGCCAGACGGGTGATGGAGTCCAGCAGGATTACCACGTCTTTCTTCAACTCCACCAGGCGCTTGGCGCGCTCAATCACCATCTCTGCCACGTGCACGTGGCGGGAGGCGGGCTCATCAAAGGTAGAAGCAATGATCTCGCCCTTGACCGAGCGCTGCATTTCCGTCACTTCTTCAGGACGTTCATCCACCAGCAGCACCATCAGGTGCACATCGGGATTGTTGGCCGTGATGGCGTGGGCAATGTGCTGCATCATCATGGTCTTGCCGCTCTTGGGAGGGGCAACAATCAGTGCACGTTGGCCGCGGCCAATGGGGGCAATGATGTCAATGATGCGACCTGTGATGTTCTCTTCGGCCTTGATATCGCGCTCTAACTTCATCTGTTCCTTGGGGAACAGCGGTGTCAGGTTCTCGAACATCACCTTGTGCTTGTTCGATTCGGGCGAGTTGCCGTTGACCTTGTCCAGCTTGGTCAGTGCGAAGTAACGCTCACCATCCTTGGGGGTGCGCACTTCGCCTTCAATCATGTCGCCAGTGTGCAGGTTGAAGCGGCGTACCTGGCTGGGCGAGATGTAGATGTCGTCTGTGCTGGCGGTGAAGTTGGTGTCGGGGCTGCGCAGAAAGCCAAAGCCATCTGGCAAAA
>JAFAGF010000192.1 GCA_023422975.1 Pseudomonadota bacterium | reverse complement strand
CCGTGCTGACCAAGGCGTTCGACACCATCGTGGCGCACAACCTGTCGGCCCCCAGCGTCTATGTGCACCGCGACTTCATGGCGCGCAATCTGATGCTGCCCGCCCAAGAAGGCAAGGGCTTGTCCATCCTCGACTTTCAGGATGCGGTCTATGGCCCTGTCACCTACGACATTGCCAGCTTGCTGCGCGACGCTTTCCTGACGTGGGAGGAAGACTTTGTCATCGACATTACCGTGCGTTACTGGGAAAAGGCGCGCAAGGCCGGGCTGGTGGGCGCCAAGAGCGCCAGCGGCTGGGGCGATGATTTTGGCGAGTTCTACCGCGCTGTCGAGTGGATGGGCCTGCAGCGCCACCTGAAAGTGGCCGGCATTTTTGCGCGCCTGACGCTGCGCGATGGCAAGCCCAAGTACCTGGCGGATACCCCGCGCTTTATTCACTACCTGCGCTCGACCTGTAGCCGCTACCGTGAATTGAGCCCGCTGCTGCGCTTGATTGACCAGATCGAAAACATCCAGCCCCAAGTGGGCTACGCCTACGGGCGCATGTAAAACCATAGCTGTTTGCACTGGCAAACACTTGTTTTTAGATTGAAAACTATCTGAAACCAATGTTTGACGGGCGCTAACAGCTTCTTTTTTTAAGGCTGCCATGCCCCGTTTTCATTGTCCGCTTCCACTGTCTGCCGGTATTGACGTGGATTTGCCCGCAGGTGCGGCCCGCCACGTGCAAGTGCTGCGCATGCAGCCCGGCGACAGCATCACCTTGTTTGAAGGGCGCCAGGACGGCCCCGGCGGTGAGTGGCAGGCCACCATCTTGCGCATGGGGCGCAGCGATGTGCAGGTGCACGTTGACAGCCATGTGGCGGCCGACCGCGAAAATCAGCGCTCCGTGCACCTGCTGGCGGGTATTACCGCCAATGAGCGCATGGACTGGTTGGTGGAAAAAGCCACCGAGCTGGGCGTGACCAGCATCACCCCGCTGCTGGCCGAGCGCAGCGTGCTCAAACTCAAAGGCGAGCGTGGTGACAAAAAGCGTGCCCATTGGCAGGCCGTGGCCGTGGCCGCGTGCGAGCAGTGCGGGCGCAACCGCGTGCCGGTAATTCACGAAGCCGTGACGCTGGCGCAGTGGTTGCAGCAAGCGCCTGCCTCGGGTCTGCGGGCGGTGCTGTCACTGGCACAAGGCACGCAGCCGCTGCAGCAAGTGCTGACACCAGAAGCGGCAGCCCTGCCTGTGTTCTTCTTGTCCGGCCCGGAAGGCGGTTTGACGGCTGCTGAAGAAACACTGGCCCGTGGCAACGGCTTTGTGCCCGTGACGCTGGGGCCGCGCACCCTGCGCGCAGAAACGGCGCCGCTGGCGGCCTTGGTGCTGTCCACTTTGTAGGACAAAACGCCGTCTTGTGGCTGCGGCAGCCCAGTCGGCGCATGACACAACACTAGTTCACATTGGCTAAGGTAAACCCGCAGAGCTGATCTTTAGACTCTGTCCAGAATCACAGTAACCAAATATTACAAGTGACGCTCTGACGACAGAATCTGAAGTGGCGTCCTAAAACCCAAGGACATCAACTTGTGTAGCCTTAGCCGGCGCAGTACAGACTGGCTGTTTTCTGCCGATCCCACGTTGCGCGTTCGCTCCAGTATGGCCATGTTGGCAGTGCTGCTCATGTCGGGCAGCGCTGGCGTCATGCTATGGCTGGGCTACACCGGGCTGGCACCGCTGCAGGCGATTGCGTGGTGGTCGGCGTGCGCCGTGGGCGGCCTAGCCGTCATGGCGGCACTGGTGCGCGGCGGCTGGAGTGCCCGCTGGCGCGATCCTTCCATGACGTTTCAGCAAATTCTGTGGGCCATCACCTGCAGCGCGGTGGCCTATGTGCTGGCGGGTGAAGCGCGGGGCATTGTCCCTGGTCTGCTGGCAGTCACCATGCTGTTTGCTGCGCTCAATTTGCGCGCCAAACAAATTGTGGCGGTGTCGCTGTATGCCCTCGGCGCTTTTGCGATTGCGGTGCTGTTTGTCATCCAGCTCGACAGTTCGATCGACCCCGCTTTGGAAATTGCCTATGCCCTGGTGCTGGTGCTGGTGCTGACGGGGTGCATGCTGCTCAGCTTGCGCCTGTACCAGCTGCGCGGGCGGCTGCGCAAACAGCGCCAGGCGCTGGCTGCTGCGCTGGAAGAAAACCGCGAGCTGGCCTCGCGCGATGCCCTGACCGGTCTGATCAACCGTCGCCATATGCTGGAGCTGCTGCAGTTGGAGCAGCGCCGCTGCCTGCGCGGACTGCGCACCATGCTGCTGGCGCAGATGGACATTGACCATTTCAAAAGCATCAACGACACCTATGGCCATGGCGTGGGGGACATCGCCCTGTGCGCATTTGCGCAGGTGGTGTGCGACAACATCCGCAGCTCTGACGTGCTGGCGCGCTGGGGGGGCGAAGAGTTTGTGCTGCTGCTCAGCGATACCGATGTAGCGGGCGCGATGCTGACCTTGCAGCGTGTGCGTGCTGCGGTGGAGCAGGCGGTGATAACCGGTGTGCCTGCCGAATTAAAAATGACCGTCTCGATGGGGCTGGCCGAACACATTCCCGGTGAGATGTTTGAAGTGACGCTGGACCGCGCAGACAAGGCCCTGTATTGCGCCAAGCGCGCAGGCCGCAACCAAGTGATACACAGCGAGCGCACGGAGCAAGCGCAGGCAGTGCACCGCCGGGCCGCTGTGCTATCGGATGAGGATGCTTCTTAACAGAGAGCGGCTAGTGCTTATGCACAAAGGTTTTTAAAGTCATATATGCCTGAAACAAAGAAAGCACCTGCGCCAGGTGCTTTCTTTTTTGATGCGGCGCTTCATGGCCGCTGCGTTCAGGCAGTGGCCGTGTCTGCGTCTGCCGAAGGCGCCACGGGCATGGCTGCAATCACCTGGGCCACGGCGGCAGTCAGCTTTTTGGCGTAAGGCACATGCAAAAACTCATTGGGGCCGTGCGCATTGCTCTTGGGGCCCAGTACGCCGCAGACCATCATCTGCGCCTTGGGGAAGCCCTGGCTCAGCAAATTCATCAGCGGGATGGTGCCACCCTGACCGATGTAGCCGCAGTCGGCGCCAAAGTGGGCGCGGCTGGCCTGGTTCAACGCGTTTTCAAACCAAGGGTTCATGGCGGGTGCGTTCCAGCCACTGGAGCTGGACAGTCCTTCCCACGTCACTTTGGCCTGGTAGGGTGCGTTGTCCTCCAGCAAGGTTTTCATCTCTTGCACGCAGGTGGCGGCATCGACCAGCGGGGGCAGGCGCAGGCTGAGCTTGAAGGCCGTGTAGGGGCGCAGCACATTGCCGGCGTTTTGCAGCGTAGGGAAGCCTTCTGCGCCGGTTACGCTGAGCGTGGGCTCCCAGGTGCGCTTGAGCAGCGCCTGCACGGGGTCGGTCGTGGTGGGCAGGGCCACCAGCGTGCTGCCGCCGCAGTCATGGTGCGCCCATGGAAAGCGGCTGTAGGTGGCTTCGCCCAAAATGGCTGCCGTAGCCTGGGCTTGGGCCA
>JAFAGF010000154.1 GCA_023422975.1 Pseudomonadota bacterium | reverse complement strand
CTGGCCCGCGGTGAGCTGGTGATTGCCAGCGCTCAGCCTTTGCGGGGCGAGCGCGGCTACTACCTCATCACCCCTGCGCAGCAAATGCCCTCGGCGGTGCTGACAGCGTTTTCCACTTGGTTGCACCACATGGCACAACCCAACCATGCGGCTGCTGGCTAGTGGCTGCTTAAAAAACAATCAGGTGTTGATAATACCTATCGCAACAAGGGCTTAAGTGGCTTATGCAGAGGGCTGTGTACAGTTATCCACAAGCTTATCGAGGTCTGGTGGGGAGAACTTTTTGCCTGCTGCAAAGCTGTCGGATAGATGTGCATAAAAAAGCTTCTAGCGCCTGTTGAATAAGTGCTAGCAGCTATGTTTTTAGATGCCAAGCCGCGCTGCCATAGGGATGGCGCATGCTGTGGATAGTGGCTGGCTGCTACAGCCTTTGGAACAGGGCCACGCACAGCGGCATCAACAAGGCTGTGAGCACGCCGTTGAGGCCCATGGCCAGTGCGGCAAAAGCACCGGCGGTGGGGTTGATCTGGATGGAGCGCGCCGTACCAATGGCGTGGGCGGTCAGGCCCTGGGCAAAGCCTTCGACCGCAGGGTCTTGGCTGCGCACGATGCGCAGCAACAAGGGGGCTAGCATGCAGCCGCTGATGCCGGTCACCGCCACGGCCACTGCCGCCAGCGAAGGCAGGCCGCCAAAGCGTTCGGCCATCGGCAGGGCAATCGGAATGGTGGCCGATTTGGGGGCCAGTGAAATCAGCGTCTCCCAGCTACCGCCCAGCGCCCAGGCAATGCCCATGGCCGACAGCAGCGCCACCACACAACCCACCAGCAGCGCCACGGCAATGGGCTTCCACAGCGCATAAATGCGTGCACGCTGGGCGTACAGCGGAATGGCCAGTGCCACGGTGGCGGGGCCAATCAGCAAGCTGAGCCATTGCACGCCTTGCTGGTAGGTGGCGTAGGGCGTGTCAGTGGCCAGCAGCACCCCCACGATGATGACCACCGAGGGGAACACCGGAATCAGCAGTGGGTGGCAGCGAAAGCGCTTGTACAGCGCCAGGGTGACCAAGTACACCGCCATGGTCAGCACCAGCCACGGCAGGTGGCTGGCAGACAGTTGTTGCAGCACGCCATGCAGGGAACTCATGGTTGTGACTCCTCAACACCTTGTTGGCTGCGGGCCAGCATCCATTTGAAAGTCAAGGCGGTGACCAAAAAGGTAATGGCAGCCCCTGCCACGCCGGCCACCAAGAAAGGCTGCCATTCTTTGGCAATGCGATCAAAGTGCAGCATCACCCCCGAGATGGTGGGAATGAACAGTAGCATCATGTTTTGCAACAGGGTTTGGGAGGTTTGCTCCAACGCCTGGGGCAGGCGCCCGTACAGCAGCAAACCGAGCAGCAAGAGCAAAGCGCCCAGCAGGGCGCCGGGGAAGGGGAGCTGGAAAAACTGAACCAATGCCTCGCCCGCCAACTGAAAGGCGAACAAGGCCACAAGTGCATACAACATGACAACCGTTCATCAAAGCAATGGCTGCGCAGTCTAGGCGGTATCGCCGATTTGGCAATGCTTGTTTTGTTGCACAGGTGACTAAGTATGTTTTTGGCTTCTAGTGCTTATGCAATAAGCGCTGCTAGCTATGCTTTTAATGAATTTGCCTGCTTTCTGTGCACGGTAATTCGGTGTAAGTAAAAACAATGGCTTAGCGGGTGGAATGCAGGTGTTGGTAAGAGTTGTCCACAGGGTTGTCCAATGGTTTCGTGGAGAAGCAAGGGTTTGTACTTATATTTGTCAAACCACCTTGCGCGGTGGGTGACAAATGTGTGGCTGGTGCTGGGGCTGATTGGTAGCTGCAGGCTGCATGCCTTAAGGGCTCGCAATCTGCAAAACCTGCCGTTGCCAGAACGCAGGCAGCAGATCAAACAAAGGCGTGGGAAGGCGTTGCATCTGCGGTGTTTGCACCCCAGAGTTCAAGGTGGCTACGGGGGTGCTGACATCGACATGGGCCAGTTGCTGCATCCACGCCGCGTTCAGACTGCCGTCGGGCATGGGCTGGGAGAAAATGAGCTCCAGCATCTTGTGAGCCTGTGCGCTGCCGCGCTGCTCTGCCAGCCGGTAAAAGCGCACGGCTTCGGCAAAGTTGGCGGGTACGCCTTGGCCGCGGTGGTACATCTGCGCCATCTCCAGTGCGGCTTGTGCGGCATTGTTGGGGCTGGCTTGCATGGGGGCGCCGCTGGAGTGGTGATTGACTTGGAGCACCCGCAGATTCTGCGCCGCCACTGGCGAGCGCGGTGCCACGCGGCGAAAGTAGGCCTGGGCACGGTCGATGTCTTGGTTGGCAAAAGCCATGATGCCCAGCTCCATCGTGGCGGGCACATCACCCGCTGCGGCAGCACGCTCCAGCATGGCCATGTCCTGGGGCACACGTGGATTGCTGCTGCGCGGGTTGGCTGCGGGGATGCGCAAGGGGTGCAACTGCGTGGCCTGCAGCCAGGCCAGGTAATCGGCACGGCCTGGGTGCGCAGCACGCAGTTGCTCAATCGCGCGCGTGGCACCCGCGGGGTTGGGGGGGGCGGCGCAACCATCCATCGTGCACCAGGCTAGCCCTGCATAGGCCCAGCTTTCGCGCCCTTGCTGGGCCGCACGTTCAAACCACTGCTGGGCCAGAGGACGGTCGATGCGCACACC
>JAFAGF010000083.1 GCA_023422975.1 Pseudomonadota bacterium | reverse complement strand
TGCTAGATTGCAAGGCAATCGAAATAAATTGCTTGGTTATGCCAGTTTTTCCGAACAATCTCAGCCTGCGCCAGTTGCGTGCTTTTGACGAAGTGGCGCGCCAAGGCGCGTTTGCGCCCGCAGCGCGTGAACTGTGTCTCACGCAATCGGCGCTGTCCGAATCCATTCGCCAGCTCGAGGAGGCCGTGGGCATGCGTCTGTTTGACCGCACCACGCGCACGGTGGGGCTGACCAGTGCGGGGCAGGCCTTTTTGCAGGATGTGCGCCAGGCGTTCGAAACGCTGGAGCAGGGCGTGCAAAACCTCTGCGACTTGGCGGCGTTGCGCCGGGGCAAGGTGCGCATTGCGGCTGCCCCCTCGGTGCTGGCCGTGTTGTTGCTGCCCGCGCTGCCACAGTTGCGCGCACAGCACCCGGGCATTGAAGTGGAATTGACGGAAGACAGCGCCGAAGGCATTGCCCAGCTGGTGCACGATGGGCGGGTGGACTTTGGTGTGGGTGCAGCCCACCCTGCGGGTGTGGAGTTGGCTACCCAGCCTTTGGTGAGTGACCGCATGGGGCTGGTGGCGCCAGCCGATGAGCCGTTGCTGCGCAAGCCCAAGCTCAAGGCGGTCGATGTGGCGCATTTGCCGTTTGTCGGGCTGACGACGGATACCGCCATCAGCCAGTTGCTGGCGGCGGCGCCGGGCATGCCAGCCAATGTGTTGCAAACACCGCTGCGCGTGTCCAACCCGGCCTTGCTGTTTGATGCGGTGCGCCAAGGCTTGGGGGTGAGCTTGATTCCCGCGCTGACGGCGCAGCACCCAGCGCGTGGGGATTTGGGTTTTCGCGTGCTGGATGCGCCGCAGATCGTGCGCCGCACCTTGCTGATTCAGCGCCCGCGCCGGGCCATGTCACCGGCCGCGCAACTGTTGTGTGATGCGCTGCGCCAACAGGTGCTGCAACTGGCGCAGCAGCCAGGCATGCTGCTGGATTAAGAGCGGCTAACACGACCCTTGATACGTCGTCGTTGCTCCGTCTTGTCGTACTTTTGTACTGCCTGCGGCTTCGCACCTCGTCTCGAACGTGCTGGGTGGTGTTCGCCACTCTAAGCGGCTGTCGCCACCGCCTTGGCTGCCTTCTGGCGCCAGCGCACATGCAATGCGCAGGCCACAAACAGCAGCAGGCACAGCGCAATTTCCACCATGGCCAGGTAGTTGCTGGGGGTCTTGTCGCTCCAGGCGCGCACGACGCCTTCGGTGAAATACAGCCAGACCACCAGGCTGACCCAGCGGTAGGTGTACATGCGATGCTTGAGCAAGCCCACCAACGGAATGCACAGCGGCAAGGCCTTGAGCACCATCCAGGAGCCGCCGGGGCGCAGCGGCGCCAGCCATAGCTCCCACGTAACGCTCAGAACAATCAGGCCCAGCAGGCTGCCAACGGCCAGCCAGCGGGTGGCAGCGACGTTGCTGCCCGGAAGGGTGTTGCTTGTGGAATTCATTGGGGTGGCATCATACGGCCCATGCCACTGACTATTCACCGAGCCCGACAGCGCGCCCGCCAATTGCGACAGACCCTGCAGTCTTTTCCTTGGCGCAACACTTTGCACACGCTCAAAGTTCGCTTCAGTGAAGACCAACTGGGCTTGACGGCCAGCAGCCTGACCTTCACTACGCTGCTGGCGCTGGTGCCGTTTTTTACGGTGTTGTTGTCGGTGTTTACCGCGTTTCCCAGTTTTGGGCGCTTGCAAGAAACCCTGCAGCGCTGGCTGGTGGACAGCCTGATTCCGGTAGAGATTGCCGAGCAGGTGATGGATTACCTGATGCAGTTCGCCAGCAAGGCCAGCCAGCTCGGGATTGTGGGGCTGGCCTTTTTGCTGCTGACCGTGGTGAGTTTGATCTTGACCATGGACAAGACCCTCAACCACATCTGGCGCGTGCAGCGCATGCGCCCGCTGGGGCAGCGGTTGTTGATTTATTGGGGCGTGCTGACCTTTGGCCCCTTGCTCATGGGTTTGAGCATTGCCACCACCTCGTATGTGCTGTCGGCCTCGCGCGGTCTGGTGGCGGTGCTGCCAGAGAGCGTGCAGCTTGGCTTTAATTCGCTGGAATTTTTGCTGCTGTCTGCCGCGATGGCAGCGCTCTATCACTTTGTGCCCAACACGCCCGTTAAATGGCGCCACGCTTGGGCGGGGGGCTTGTTTGTAGCGGCAGGCATGGCGGTGGCCAAAACGGTGCTGGGCTTGTACCTGTCCACGGTGCCCACGTACTCGGCCATCTACGGCACGTTTGCGACGCTGCCCATCTTGCTGATCTGGATTTACACCTGCTGGGTGATTTTTTTGCTGGGTGCCGTGGTGGCGGCCTATGTGCCCAGCCTGCTGGCGGGTACCAGCCGTGATCTGCGCCAGCCCGGCTGGAAGCTGGAGCTGGCCCTGGAGACGGTTGCAGTGCTGGAGCCGCTGCGCGCACAGGCACAGCGCGGGCTGCCAGCCATGACCTTGGCCAAGCGGCTGCACGTAGACCGTTTGCAGCTGGAGCCTGCGTTGAGCGCGTTGACCGCGATCCGCTGGGTGGGCGCCATGCCCGATACAGGAACCGCCTATCTGGAAGAGGGCGAGCCGCGCTATGTGCTGTTGGCAGACCCCGATGCCACCAAGCTGGAAGTGTTGATCGAGCACATGCTGCTGACCCACACGCCCAGCACCGATGCGCTGTGGCACAGCGCAGGCTGGGGGCAGACCTTGCTGCGCGATGCCTTACCGCCCATCGAAAAGGATACCGCAGAAGTTGGTGCCAACCCACCCGCAGCATTGCGTTAGGGGTGTGCGTTAAAATATGGGTGTTTTCAGGCGCTAGCCCTTATGGGGTAAGCGCTAAATGCTTCACTCTTTGAAGTCCTGTCTGGGTGCTGACGGGTCAGAGCCATGGCTTGCGGTAGTGCCAATGTAGCCAAAACGGTTGCGCAGCCTTGGCGCGAACGCGCTGCATCGCAGGTGCGGGGCTTGTGCGCCTGTGGTGCAGACAAGCCATGGCCTGCAGCGACCGATGGACTGGTCTGCGGACAAACTTCCCCTCTACCTACATGTTTTGCCAGTGCACGGCCCTAGGCTGCGCGTTGGTGTATTTTTTGTTGATTGCACATGCGCATCTCTGATTCTCTTCCTTGGCACCAGCCCACCTTGGCCCACGCACTGCAAGCCCGTGTGGCAGCTACGCCGCTGCTGCCTGCTTACCGTGAATATGCCGGTAAAGACCTGCCGTGGAAGCAGTTGAACTGGCAAGAAGCGGGGGCGGCCGTCATGCGTTTTCGCTGTGCGCTGCAGCGCAGTGCGGTGGGCCACGGCGATCGCGTGGGTATCTGGTTGCCCAACAGCATCCACGCGATGTGCATGGACCAGGCCAATTTGCAACTTGGCGCGATCTCGGTGCCTGTGCATACCACGGACAACCCCGCCAGCATTGCCTATATTTTTGACAATGCCGAAATCAGCTTGCTGGTGCTGTCCAACTGGGGGCAGTGGGAGCGCCTGCGTGCCACCGAATACCCAATGATCAGTCTGCGCACGGTGGTGATCGTTGATATGGGTGGGGCCTTGCCAGCGTCTGTGTCTGCATCTGCTGCGGGGCAGCCCAGCGTGGTGGCGCTGGCCGATTGGCTGCAAGCGGGCGAAGCCCTGGCGCAAGCCCCTGTGCCTGCATTGCCAGTGGCTTCGGATGTGGCGGCCATCGTCTACACCTCGGGCACCACGGGCAAACCCAAGGGGGTGATGCTGATGCACTCCAACGTGATGGCGGATGTGCGTGATTTTGTGGAGCGCCTGCAGCCCTGCAGCAGCGATCGGTTTTTGTCGTTTCTGCCGCTATCGCACACCTTTGAGCGCACCGTGGGCTACTACCTGGCCCTGGTCAGCGGCGCATGCACGGCGTATGCGCGCTCTGCGGCCTTGCTGATGCAAGACATGCAGACCGAAAAACCCACCTTCCTGGTGTGCGTGCCGCGCATCTACGAGCGTGCCCACGCCAAGGTTTGGGAGAAAGTGCTGGCTGGCCCCGAGGCTGAGCGCCAAGCTTTTGAGGCGGCCATCGACTGGGGGTGGGCGAACTTCTGTGCCCGTCAAGATATTACCGATCTGCACAAACACAACGCTGCGCTGATTGGCGCGCCCAAGCCTGCGGCCCATGCTGCGATTGCGCAGCAAATTGCCCAGTTGTTCGGCGGCAGCATTCGCATGGCAATTACGGGGGGCGCTGCCATCCCGCACACCACTGCGAAAGACTTTCTGGCGCTGGACGTGCCCCTGCTGCAGGGCTACGGCATGACGGAGACCACGCCCGTAATTTCGGTGGTGACGCTGGATAGCAACGATCCCGCTACGGTGGGCGAACCTTTGCCCTGCGTGCAAGTGCGCATTGGTGAGCAGCGTGAGTTGCAAGTGCGCGGTCCCACCGTGATGAAAGGCTACTGGAAGCGCCCCGAAGAAACCGCCGCCGCTTTCACCGAGGACGGCTGGCTGCGCACGGGCGATCAGGCCGAGCGGGTCAAAGGCCGGATCCGTTTGCTGGGGCGGCTCAAAGAAATCATCGTGACGTCCACCGGTGAGAAGATTTCGCCGGCCGATCTGGAGCTGTCGCTGCTGGCGGATCCGCTGATGGAGCAGATCATGGTGTTGGGCGATCATCGGCCCTTCATCAGCGCCATGGCCGTGCTCAATGCAGAAAACTGGGGCTTGTGGGCGGCCGAGCAGGGCTGGGATGCCAGCAACCCCGAAACCCTGCGCCAGCCCGTGGTGGTGCAAACCATTTTGAAGCGTTTGCAGGCGCTGAGTACCGACTTCCCCAGCTATGCCCAGCCCCGTGCGCTGCTGCTGAGCCTGGAGCCCTGGAGTGTGGAGAACCAGTTGCTGACGCCGACCATGAAGGTCAAGCGCAAGCAAATTCTGGAGCGCTATGCCACCGAAATCGATGGGCTGTACGGCAGCCGCCGCGCGTAAAACGCACCGAGCAAAACAAAGCCCCGGTGCTTGCGCGGCCGGGGCTGGTGGCTCCACCTAGACTTGGTGCGAACCGAATATGGGGTTTATCGGTCGCATGCCGGAAAACTTAAGCCCTAAATAGGAATCCGGCCACTCCACATCTGGGCGTACATCTTCCAGTCACCCAGAAAGCTGTAGAGCGGGCGCTGGAAACTGGCGGGCTTGTTGTGTTCAAACCCAAAATGGCCGATCCAGGCAAAGGCATAGCCCAGCAGCAGGCCCAGCGCAATCCACCAGGGCTGGCGCAGCACCATCGCCAGTGCCAGACACACCAAGCCCAGGGTGCTTCCGACAAAGTGCAGGCGGCGACAGGTGCGATTGCTGTGTTCGCTGAGGTAGAAGGGGTAAAACTCTGCAAAGCTGGTGAAGGCTTTGGCATCCACGGGGTGTGTGGTGTCAGACATGGTGGCCTCCTGAGGCTGCTCGTATAGCAAGGCTTATAGAGGCTG
>JAFAGF010000021.1 GCA_023422975.1 Pseudomonadota bacterium | reverse complement strand
TACCCCGAAGCGTCTTCCACCGTGGTGTTTGTCATCATGGTCATCGTTTTGCTGATTCGCCCCGCCGGCTTGTTCGGTAAAGAGAAATAAGAAGGGGCACACACCATGACTTCTAAGAAACTTGCATTCTTTGGCTATGGCTTGCTGTTGCTGGCCTTGATCGCTGCACCTTTCTTTGGTGCCTACCCTGTGTTTGTCATGAAGCTGATGTGCTTTGCACTGTTTGCTTCTGCGTTCAACCTGCTGCTGGGTTACACAGGCTTGCTGTCTTTTGGGCATGCCGCATTTTTGGGTGGCGCTGCTTACATGGCCGGTCATGCCATCAAGGTATGGAGCTTCACGCCGGAGCTGGGCATTATTTTTGGCACCCTGGGTGGTGCTGCGCTGGGACTCGTGGCCGGCTGGTTGGCCATTCGCCGCCAAGGTATTTATTTCTCGATGATTACCTTGGCGCTGGCGCAGATGCTGTTTTTTGTGGCGCTCCAAGCACCGTTCACGGGTGGCGAAGATGGCCTGCAGGGCGTGCCGCGTGGCAAGCTGTTCGGCTTGATTGATCTGTCCAATGACCTGACCATGTACTACGTGGCCCTGGTGATCTGTGTGCTGGGCTTTTTGGTGATTGTGCGCACTGTGCACTCGCCGTTCGGCCAAGTGCTCAAGGCCATCAAAGAGAATGAGCCGCGCGCCATTTCCTTGGGCTATGACGTCAATCGCTTCAAGCTGCTGGTCTTTGTCTTGTCTGCAGCGCTCACGGGCTTGGCTGGCTCTCTCAAGACCGTGGTGCTGGGCTTTGCCACCTTGTCCGATGTGCACTGGACATCGTCGGGCCACGTGGTGCTGATGACGCTGATGGGCGGCATGGGCACGTTGTCTGGACCGATCGTTGGCTCGGCCATCGTGGTGGCGCTGGAGAACAAGATTGGTGACTTGGGCACCTGGCTGGCCAAACTCACCGGGTTTGAATGGTTCACCACGCTGGGAGAGTCCGTGACCATCGTGACCGGCTTCATCTTCGTGGTGTGCGTGCTGGCATTCCGCCGCGGCGTGATGGGTGAACTCACCGCATGGCTGGCGCGCCGCAGAGGCAGCGGTAAAACGCTGTAGCCATCAGCCGGGTTCCCGGACTAGGCCACAAAAAAACCGCCCTTGGGGCGGTTTTTTTGTGGGGTGTGCAATGCCTGCAAGGCTTAGCGCACGCTGTCAAATTGCTCCACCGGCACATCATTGGGCTGGGCAATCATCTTTTTGAGTGTGTCGCCCATGGGCAGGTTCAAGTTCATCTGCTTGGGCGGAATGGGCTGCGTATACCACTTGTTGTACAGACGCTCCAAATCGCCATTGGCCATCATCTGGCGGATCACACCATCCACCGCTTGCTTGATGGCCGGGTCCGCCTTGCTGAACTGGATGGCAATCGGCTCGGCGCCAATCACTTCGCCCACAATCTTGAAGCCTTCGGGGTGCTTGCTTTGCGCAATCACGCCTGCAAGCATGTTGTCGTCCAGCACAAACGCATCCACGCGGCCTGACTCCAGCAGCAAGAAGGCTTCAAACTGGTCTTTGGCCATCAGGGTCTGGAACTGGATGTTGTGCTGTGCAGCGAAGCGGCGCAGGATCTGCACGGCCGTGGTGCCAGTCAAAGCAGAGACTTTTTTACCGTCCAGTTGCTTGAAGCTGGTGATGGTTTGATCCTTGGCCACCGCCATGCGCACTTCGCTGACATAGGTGGTCAAGCCAAACGCCACCTGGTCTTGGCGCTTGAGGCTGTTGGTCATGCTGGCGCAGTTGAAGTCTGCCGTACCGTTTTGAATCAGCGGCATGGTGTTTTGTGGCGTCAGCACCATGTACTTCAGTTGCGCCTTGGGCGCAATGGTGCGCACCACTTGCTCGCACAACTCGGTGTGATAGCCCACAAATTTTTCATTCGCGCCCAAGGCATACGACATGGGCGTGGCGCTTTCACGCACACCGATGACCACCGTGCCCCCCGCTTGCCAGCGCTGCAGCGTGGCCGATGTGCTGGCTGGGGCCGCAGCGTATGCCGCAGAAGTAAAAACGGCTGCAGTCAGTGCAGCCGAGGCCAAAGAGAACTTCACAACAGACTTCATGGGGACTCGCAATGGATAGGCCACCGCAAAGGGAAGGTGGCGTTTGCGGCAAATTGTCCCACTGGCTTCAGACATCAAGGTGTTATGCAAATTCTGAGTTTGGGCATGCCTGCATGCGCTTTCTACGATGGCTGCAGTGCGGTGCCCAAAGCCTGGTGGGCAGCGCCGTCCCATTCGGGCGGCAACTGGTGTTTGGCGCGCAGATAGTGGTGGGTATACACCTCCAGATAGCGCTCCAGCACTTGTCCAGCGTGTACATCACGGGCGTCGGTGCTGAGCTCCAGACACAGGGCAGCCACCTCGCTGGTGCAAAAGTGATCATCGCGCTTGGAGCGGCGCAACTGGTAGTGGCTGATTTGCTCGGGCTGAAAGCCCAGGACCGGAAAGCGATCCAGATATGGGCTTTTGCGAAACATCTTGCGCGCTTCCGACCAGGTGGCATCCAGCAAGATAAACAGCGGACGTTTGCCACTGTGCGGGGCATCGCTGGCCAGCATCGAGATGGCGCGCTCGGCGGGTTCGACGTATTCGCTGGGGAATACGACATACGGCTGCCACTGCGGATCGTTCAGCAAGGCCAGCAGTTGGGGATCGACCTCGGTGCGGCTCCAGCCAAAAGCAAAGGTGTCTTGCACCACATCGGCAATCAGCCAGCCCGTGTTGCTGGGTTTGAGCGGCTCGGCATCGTGCATCAGTAGGCACACCCCGGCTTGCGTAGGCAATTGGGGGCGCAGCGCGCACATGCAATGCGAGGGGCGCAGGCGGCAGCCTTCGCAGCGCTCGCCTTTGATGCCGCCACGGGCCAAAAAGGGACGGGTGCTGCGTGCTAAACGGGCGGTGCGCAGGCGTGCGACCGCGTGGGGGAAGGCGGAGAGGGGGGGGCGAAGTGCGGGCATGGGTCAGGGCGTATTGTTACCGCTGGCGGGTGGCAATACCGCCGCACGGGGCAATGCAGCACGCAGCTTGCGGTGTGTAAGCGGTGTCTGTGCAGCGTTTTAGTGCCCACCGCCGGCACATTCCAGTTCAAACACGGGTACGGCCGATTGGCGGCTCAGCCACAGACCGCCGCCCAATTCGCTAAAGCTTTGCTTCAAACCCTGGCGGTACAGCGCCGCACGGTGGCGGAACAGGCGCGGGTCGGTCAAGTCTTCATCGATGATGTCGCGCTCGTAGTCTTCCTTGGCGACGGCTTCGAGGTACAGCGCGCCGCGGGAGAGTTGGCCCAGGTTGTGCAAAGCGGTTTTCAGGTCGGCGGGGCTCAGGTAGGGCAACACGCCCTGGCAAATTACCAAGTCAAACGGCTCGCTGCTTTGGTAATCCACCACGGAGCCGCGCTCCCAGCCAAAGCGACCGCACAGGTATTCACTGAACTCCACGCCGTGGTAGCTGCAGCCGGGAAACTGCTGCTGCACCACGTTTTTCCACAGGCCAATGCCGCAGCCCACATCCAGCACCCGGGTAACGGGCACGCGCAAATACTTCAGGTAACTGCACACAAAAGTGCCCAGGCGCTCAATGTGCTCGGGGTCTACCACGCTGGTCTTTT
>JAFAGF010000010.1 GCA_023422975.1 Pseudomonadota bacterium | reverse complement strand
TGCTGCTGCACATCAGCATTCCACAAACCACTCATCCACTCACCTACCAGTTGCAGGGTTGCATCGGCGCGCGGCAGCGACGGGCTCAGCTGTCCCTTGGCCACCACATGCAGACGGTCACTAATTTCAAACAATTCGTCCAGCTCTTCGCTGAGCACCAAGACCGCACAGCCCGCATCGCGCAGCGCCAGAATTTCGCTACGGATTTGTGCTGCTGCGCCCACATCGACGCCCCATGTAGGTTGCGAGACGATCAGCAGCGTGGGCTTGGCATCAATCTCTCGGCCCACAATGAACTTTTGCAAGTTGCCACCCGACAAGGATTTGGCCAGCGCGTTAGGGCCACCAGCCTTCACACCAAAGCACCGGATGATGTCGGCCGCATGCGCCTCCAGCTTCTGGATGCTGAGCCACCCGCCCTTGCCAACCGCGTCATTGCGCGTGAGCAGCATGTTGTGCGCCAGCCCCATCGTGGGCACAGCACCACGCCCCAAACGCTCTTCCGGCACAAAGTGCAGGCCTAGCGCTCGGCGCTGGCTGGGGTTCAACCTGCCCGCTGGCTTGCCCGCCACATGGATCATGTCAGGATGCGCCCGCGTGTCTTCACCCGACAGCGCATACAGCAGCTCTTGCTGGCCATTGCCCGATACACCCGCAATCCCCACCACTTCACCGGCACGCACTTCCAGCTGCATGTCGATCAGGTCTACGCCAAACTGGTCCTGCTTTTTCAATGTCAGTCCGTTGACGTGGAGCACGGTGGCGCCGGTTTGTACTTCGCGGTACTGCAGCGCAGGGGGTTCCGCGCCAATCATCAGGCGCGAGAGCGAGGCATTGCTTTCTTCTTGGGGGTTGCAATAGCCGGTCACCTTGCCACCACGCAGCACCGTACAGGCGGTGCACAGCTCGCGAATTTCATGCAGCTTGTGGCTGATGTACAGAATCGAGCAGCCTTCGGATGCCAACTGTTTGAGCACCACAAACAGCTTTTCCACGGCCTGGGGCGTAAGCACCGACGTGGGCTCATCCAAAATCAGCACCCGCGGGTCTGCCAGCAGTGCGCGGATGATTTCCACACGCTGCATCTCACCCACCGACAAGGTGTGCACCGGACGGGTGGGATCGATATCCATACCGTACTCAGCGCCCTTGGAGGAAATACGTGCAGTCACCTCCGCCAGCGACATGCTCTTGTCCAGCCCCAGCCAGACGTTTTCCGCCACGGTCAGCGTATCAAACAGGCTGAAGTGCTGGAACACCATGGCAATGCCGTACTGGCGGGCTTCCTGCGGGTTGCGAATATTGACGGGCTTGCCATCAAACAGCACTTGGCCTTCATCAGGCTTGACCGTGCCGTAGATGATTTTCATCAGCGTGGACTTGCCCGCGCCGTTTTCACCCAGCACTGCGTGGACTTCGCCGGGTTGCACCGTCAGCGACACCCCATCATTGGCCACAACAGCCGGGTATCGCTTGGTAATGCCCACCAGCTGCAAGCGCGGTGGTATGGCACCGGGCGTGGGGATGGTTTCAGGGGAATTCATGCGCGGGATGGTTTCTATGTCAAAAAAACTTTTATACAAAATCTGCCAAATATGCAGACTGGGATTACGCTAACAGCTACATTTTTCATAGCTGCAAAGCGGCATTCTTTACGGCCTCGCGCAGCCACGTTCCAGCACTGGAATGGTGGGTGCGGTCATGCCAAAGCTGGTAGTAGCGCATCTGCGGCAGGGGCACAGGGGGCTCCAGAATCGCCACGGGCAGCTGGGCCGCATAGCGCTCACAAAACTGGCGTCCCGTGGTCAGCACTAGCAAGCTCGATGCCACCATTTGTGGCATCAGTCCAAAGTGTGCACAGCGCACGGCAATCTTGCGGTGCAGACCTTGGGCTGTGAGCGCGTCATCAATCACGCCCTTGGCACCGGGATGGGTCGGCATGGGGGCGATGTGCTCCGCAGCCAGCCAGTCTTCCGCTGTCCAGCCACGGCGCACGGCAGGGTGGTTCTGGCTGACCAGGCACACCGCGTCATCCGCAAAAAGTTGTGCCATGCGCAGCTCAGCTGGCGGTTGTGGCCAGTTACCAACCACCACGTCCACATCACCGTGGGCCAGTTGACCGCTGTAGTCCACGTCATGGCTCAGCGCCATGATCTCCACCGTGCACAGCGGCGCGTGTTTTTTCAGGTACGCGACCAGTTTGGGCAGAAACTGCGGGTCCAGGTAATCACTGGCTGCGATACGGAAAGTGCGTGCGGCGCTGCGCGGGTCAAACGCGCGGGCTTCGGTAAACAGGTTCTCGGCCGCCTGCAAAATCTCTGCAGAAGGCTCCAGCATGCGCAAAGCCGCATCGGTGGGCTGCATGCCGCTGCCCGAGCGCACCAAAATGGGGTCTCCCGACAAATCGCGCAAGCGCTTGAGCGCTGTCGAAACCGCCGGCTGGTGCATACCAAGACGCACCGCTGCACGCGATACGCTGCGCTCGGCAATCACCGTGTGCAAAACGCGTATCAGGTGCAGATCGATTTTTTCGAAAGGCGTGGTTTCTCGCATAAAAGCAATAAGGGCCGCGATTGCGACCCAGTATGCCAAGGCAACGTGCACCCAAGGGCAGGGATTATTCGGAGATCAATGCTGCTGTACGGCTTCGCCCGTTAAAGCAGCTTCATCCAGCCTGGCTTGCCAGTACGCCAGTCGGGCGTTGTGGCGCGCCATGATGGCGGCATCGATCGCAACTTTGTGGGTGTCGGAGTAATCCTCCAGCTCATCCACCAATTGCAGCATCTTGCATTCCATCTGCGACATCTGCTCCATCAGCTCGTCTTCCGCCGTTTTCTCCGTGCGCAACGGGTTGGCCAACACCGCCAGCAGCTTGCTGCTTTTGCTCGGGTCAGTCGTGCCCAGTGCGCGGCACGCGTTGTCGTACTCGGCACGGATACCGTTTAACTCTTCCATCCGCTCATTGAAGCCTTCGCTGAGCACGGCCTTCAAATCGGCTTCGGCTTGCAAGTACGCCGCATGGCAGCGCTGCACCTCTGCTTCGCGCTGCAGGCGCTCTGCACGCGTGCGTGGGCCTTCGATGCGAAACAGCATCGCAAAGATCAGCACCGCCGCAACGCCATACCACAGCAGCCAGTCGGTGGGCACCTGAAAGCCCCCCCAAGCCAGCGCAGCAGTACCCGCCCATGCGCCCATATAGATGGCCTGACTTTCCCAGCGCACCTCACGCGGCACAGGGATAGGGGCCAGCTTGACCAAGGAGTGAAACTGCGCGGGCTCGCGGACCTGGGGGGCCTGGAGCTTGGCAACACGCTCGGAAACTTCGTCAATATGGAACTCAGGGGGATCGGATTCAGGCTGAGCAGATGCAGACCAGAACTTGAGGGAGCTTTTGGCGCGTCGCAAGAAGTTAGAAAAGCTCATGTTGCGGCCAAAGATCCAAAAAGAGAGGTCTGAGAGTTTAACGATCACAAGGCCTGCTGGTCACCCAACAAGCCTTGCACGGAATTTGCTTACAGAACGTGTATACAGATTGCAGCTTGAAGGCCACCGCCTACACCGGCAGGGACTCTATTGCTGTAAACGCATGAACTGCATACGGAAGTCTATATGCCATCGCGAAGTCCGAGTGGCTTAATCACCAAAAAACCGTCAGATCGCAAGCCTATGTCCCCACGACCACTCCAATTTTTGCGTCGCGGCCAGCGCGTGACGCTGCACGATGTCCCCCCTGATCGCACGCTGTTGGAAGTGCTGCGCGAGGATTTGCACTGCTCCGGCACCAAAGAAGGCTGCGGTGAAGGTGACTGCGGGGCATGCACCGTGGTCATTGGCGAGCGCGTGCAAGACGCCGCGGGTGCCGACCAGCTGCGTTACAAGGCCATCAACAGCTGCATCCGACTGGCCCATTCGATCAATGGCATGGCGCTGTGGACGGTGGAAGATTTGACCCAAGACCCCGACATTGTCCTGCCCGCCGGCAAAGACCTGCATCCGGTGCAAGAAGCGCTGCTGCAGTGCCACGGCACGCAATGCGGTTTTTGCACCCCCGGCTTTGTGATGAGCATGTTTGGCATGTACCAAAACCACGCCTGCGGTGCCCAACTGGACCGGCAAGGCGCGCAAGAGGCGTTATCGGGCAATTTGTGCCGCTGCACCGGCTACCGCCCGATTCTGGATGCCGCACAGCACATGGCGTCGCTGCCCCCCGCCACGGTGGATGCGCCTGCGGTTCTGCAAAAACTAGAGCTGCTAGCGCTGGAAAATCAAGCACTTCAGACTGATAACAGCTACAAACGGCCTACCAGCCTGCGCGAGCTGCTACAACTTCGTGCAGACCATCCTCAAGCCCAGGTCGTGGCAGGCTGCACCGATGTGGGCCTGTGGGTGACCAAACAGCACCAGCGCTTTGCCATGGTGCTGGACGTGACCGCTGCCGCCGAGCTGCAAGCCATCACCCACACAGGGGGCCAGTTTCACATTGGCGCAGCCGCCACGCTGGAAGCGGCCTTCACCGCCCTGCAAACCCACTGGCCGCAGCTGCACAGCTTTGCGGCCCGCTTTGCCGGACTGCCCGTGCGCAACAGCGGCACGCTGGGCGGCAATGTGGCCAATGGCTCGCCGATTGGCGATTCCATGCCCTTGCTGATTGCGCTGAATGCACA
>JAFAGF010000285.1 GCA_023422975.1 Pseudomonadota bacterium | reverse complement strand
CAAACCATGGCCCGCGCGCGCTCTATGGCCTTGCACACCCTGGAGCGCGATGCCCAGCAGGTGCAGTTTCATTACGACTTGTCGGACGATTTTTATGCGCTGTGGCTAGACCCGCGGCGTGTGTATTCGTGTGCTTATTACCGCAACGCAGAGATGACGCTGGCGCAGGCCCAGGAAGCCAAGCTCGACCACATCTGCCGCAAGCTGGATTTGCGCACCGGTGAGCGGTTCTTGGACATCGGCTGCGGCTGGGGTGGCTTGATTCTTTGGGCGGCGCAGCACTACGGCGTGAAAGCCAAGGGCATCACCCTGTCGCGCAACCAGTACAACTATGTGCGCCAGCGCATTCAAGACCTGGGGCTGGAGGCGCAGGTGCAGGTGGAGCTGTGCGACTACCGGCAAATGGCCGACCAGCCCTATGAAAAGATGGCATCGGTGGGCATGTTCGAGCATGTAGGCTTGGCGAATCTGCCCGAATACTTTCACACCGTGCGGCGTTTGCTGCAACCCGGTGGCATGGCTCTGATCCACGGCATTACGGCCGGAGGCACGCGCAACCGCCAGCTGGGTGCGGGCATGGGGGAATTCATCGGGCGTTATATCTTTCCCGGGGGTGAGCTGGTGCACGTCAGCGCAGTGCTGCACGATATGGCTGATGCAGGCTTGGAGATGGTCGACACCGAAAACCTGCGCCCGCACTATGCCCGCACGCTGTGGGCCTGGTCGGATGCGCTGGAGTCACAGCTGCCACAGGCGCAGCAGATCCTGACGGCGCAGACCGATGCCGAGCGTTCTGACCGTGCATTGCGTGCCTATCGCCTCTATCTGGCGGGCTGTGCGATGGGTTTTGAACAAGGGTGGATGGGGCTGCATCAAATGTTGGTCATCCACCCCAGCGGGGATTGGGAGCAGGGCGCGTTGCGTGGCGCACAATCTCAGTACCCTTTCCAACGGCAATACATGTACAAAGGATAAGAACATGGCATACACCTTCCAATCGCGTGCAACGGCCGACCTGATCATGCTCAAGGCCGCCGCAGAACAGATCTTGAAGCTGTTGGACAAGCCGTTGAATGAGCCCGGTATTTTGACGGTGGAGCAAATTCCTGCTGCGCTGGCAGCACTGGACAAGGCGGTGCAAGAAGACGATGCACGCCGCCAAGCCATCAAGGATGAAATGGATGGCGTGGGTGAAAGCACCAAGGAGCAAGAGTCGGCCGCTGCAGCCGATTCGGCCAAGCTTGGCCCGGTGAGCCTGCGCCAGCGCGTGGTGCCGTTTGCCGATATGCTGCGCCGCAGTGCGGCTGAAGGCAAACCCGTGACCTGGATTGCGCCCAAGTAAACCCGCTGCAGTGGCGCCTTGGAGCGCTGGTGTGCAAGCAACAAAAAACCGCCCAGGGCAATCACACTGGGCGGTTTTTTTGTTGAAGGCTCGAAGAGAGCCTGGCAATGCGGGCTTAGTCGGCGAACTGGCCGGCCGCTTTGATGACCTTGCCCCAGCTTTCGATTTCCTTGGCCACAAACTTCTTGTGCTCGGCGGGCTCTACACGGTTGTCCGCTACCACCACAGCGCCCAGACCTTCTTGCTTCTTGATGAAGTCTGGGTCTTTGACGGCTGCCTTCAGCGCGGTGTTGATCTTGGTCAGCACGTCAGCTGGTGTGCCCTTGGGGGCGTACAGGCCGTGCCATACGGTCACGTTGAAGCCCTTGAGGCCAGCAGAGTCCAGCGTGGCCAGATCTTTCAGCGCAGGAGCCTTCAGCTTTTCCAGCGTGGTCACGCCGTAAGCCTTGACCTTTTTCGCTTCGATTTGCGACGAAGTGTTGGTGGTTTGGTCGCACATCAGGTCGATGGTGCCGCCCATCAGGTCAGTGATCGCTGGCGCAGCGCCCTTGTAAGGCACGGGTGTCATTTGCACATTCAGCGCGCTTTGGAACATCAGGCCGCACAGGTGACCAGCGGAACCCAGACCCGAGTGGCCAATGTTGACCTTCTCTTTTTCCTTGTTGATCCATGTGCGCAGTTCGCCGAAGTCCTTGGCTTCCAGAGTGGGGCGGCCAATCACGGTCATGGGAACGTCGTTGACGATGCCCAGGAACTCAAAGTCGTTGAGCACGTTGAATGGCAGCTTGCGGTACAGCGAAGGCATGGTGGACATGCCAATGTGGTTCAGCAGCAGGGTGTAGCCGTCAGCAGGAGAGCGTGCCACCTTGGCTGCGCCAATGGTGCTGCCAGCGCCAGCCACGTTTTCGATCACCACGGTGGCGCCACCCAGGGGCTTGCGCAGGGCTTCCGCCAAATCGCGGGCAACGCGGTCGGTGGGGCCGCCTGCCGTAAAGGGCACCACGATGGTGACGTTTTTACCGCCAGGAAAATCTTGTGCCACTGCGCCCAAGGAGGCGGTGGCAGCAGCCAAAGCGATGGCAGCAATGCGGAAAGATGGGGTCATGGTGAATCTCCTGATGCTTGTCGTAACTTGTAGGTTTGTTGGGGATGCGATCCTAGGAACTCAGCGAGGAGATGCACCCCCGTGCAATCCCTGATTTGCACGAGAAAAATTCTAAGAAAGGAAATTGCTTGCTTTAGGTCAAAAAGCTGTGAATCGCTATTTCCGGAAATTTTTGCGATAAAAAACGCCAAAAATCTATAAAAGTTTTTATTTTTGTTGTTTTGTCTTTTGAGAAAAATAAACTTTCAATTGTCTTTGGTATGTTTTGGCGATGACATTTTCCGCAAAGGTTGGCCATTTTTTGTATGGCGCAACCCACTTTTTGTTATGTGAAATTAAGAGTAACTTCTGGCGTCCTCAATGACCTTGCCGTCGTTGGGAAGGCTGCCGGGAGCAACCAGTTGAATCTCGGCGCGCAATTTGGTGACATCGCGCACGGCTTCTCCGATCAGCTGTGCCAGCCCCGCCGATGTTTCCTGGCTTTCCACCAGCAAGGTCATGGTGTCGCTGGCCATCTCGCCGCTGACCACCAAGCGGGCTTTGTCAATTTGCGGAAAGCGCTTGGCCACTTCAGAGACTTGGCCGGGGTGCACAAACATGCCGCGCACCTTGGTGGTCTGGTCGGCGCGGCCCAGCCAGCCTTTGATGCGCTGGTTGGTGCGGCCTGTGGGGCAGGTGCCGGGCAGGATGGCGGACAGATCGCCGGTGCCAAAGCGAACCAAGGGGTAGTCGGGGTTGAGGCTGGTGATCACCAGTTCGCCCACTTCGCCTTCAGGCACCGGATCGCCCGTGCCGGGGCGTACGATTTCGACGATGACGCCCTCGTCCAGCACCAGGCCTTCGCGGGCTTCGGTTTCATAGGCAATCAGGCCCAAGTCTGCGGTGGCGTAGCACTGATAGCCTTCAATGCCCTGTGCACGCAGCCAGCCGCGCAAAGACGGGGGAAAGGCTTCGCCGCTGACCAGCGCTTTGCGCACGCTGGGCAGTGCAACGCCAAGGCTCTGGGCTTTTTCCACAATCAGCTTGAGAAAGCTTGGTGTGCCGATATAACCCGCAGGGCGCAGCTCGGCCATGGCTTGCACTTGCTGCTCCGTCTGGCCGGTGCCGCCGGGAAATACGGTGCAGCCGATGGCGTGCGCGCCCGTTTCCATCATGGAGCCCGCAGGCACAAAGTGGTAGCTAAAGCAGTTGTGTACCAGCTCGCCCGCACGAAAGCCGGCGGCGTAAATGGCACGTGCCATGCGCCAGTAATCGGGGCGCGCACCTTCGGGCTCGTAAATGGTGCCTGGGCTGGCAAACACGCGCGGCATGTGAGGGCCAAAGGCCTGCGTGTTGAAGCCGCCAAAAGGCGTGCTGGCACGCTGGGCCTGCTGCTGGGCCAGCAGCTCGTATTTGCGCGTCACAGGCAGCTGTGCCAAAGCTGCGCGGGTGTTTATGCGTGCGGCATCAACCCCTGCCAAGATCTGGGTAAATGCGGGCGAATGCGATTGTGCATGCGCAATTTGTACGGGCAGGGCCGCCATCAATGCGGCTTCGCGGGCCTGTGGTGAACGTGTTTCCAGTGCGTCGTAATGCGCGGACATGTGGTGTGCTCCCTCTGACTGCGGTGCAGTACGTGCGCCGCAGTGCGTGAATATCAAACGGTGTGCAATCAGGCCAACCAGCGTTTGCGGCGCTTGTAGCTCTTGACGTCGCGGAAGCTCTTGCGCTCGCTGCCGCCCACGCCCAGATAAAACTCTTTGACGTCTTCGTTGTTGGCCAGGTCACTGGCCTTGCCGTCCATCACAATGCGGCCACTTTCCATGATGTAGCCATAGTCGGCGTACTTCAGTGCCATATTGGTGTTTTGCTCGGCCAACAAGAAGGTGACTTTTTCCTTGCTGTTGAGGTCTTTGACGATGTGAAACACCTCGTCCACGATTTGTGGGGCCAGGCCCATCGATGGCTCATCGAGCAGCACCATGCGCGGGTTGCTCATTAGCGCGCGGCCAATGGCGCACATTTGCTGCTCACCGCCTGATGTATACGCGGCCTGGCTGGTGCGGCGCGTTTTCAGGCGGGGAAAGTAGGTATAGACCTTCTCCAAGTTGGCGGCGATCTCGCCCTTGTCGGTGCGCGTGTAGCTGCCGGTCATCAGGTTTTCTTCGATCGTCAGGTGGGCAAAGCAGTGGCGCCCTTCCATGACCTGCACCACGCCGCGTTTGACCAGCTCGGCGGGCGAGAGGTTGGCAATTTGCTCACCTTCCAGCGTGATGCCGCCTTTGGTGACTTCACCGCGCTCGCCCTTGAGCAGGTTGGAAATAGCGCGCAGCGTGGTGGTTTTGCCCGCGCCATTGCCACCCAGCAGGGCCACGATGCTTTGGTGTGGAACCTGCAGGGAGACGCCTTTGAGCACCAGAATCACGTGGTTGTAGATGACCTCAATGCCATTGACTTCCACCAAAGGGGTCGCCGCGGCAGAAATGGAAGAAGGGTTGTGGGTTTCGGTCATGCCAATCACCTGATTCATCAATTGAGATAGCTGTTAGCGCTTGCTGTATAAGCGCTAGAGTCATTTTTCTTTGTGAAACTAACCCCTTGTTTGCAGCACAGTGGCCTGTGCTGCAAACAGGGATGGGGCTGCAGGGCTTAGCTGCAGCTGCGCACCTGGATGTTCTTATCCTTGGCGTATTTGTCGGCGTACTCCTTGACCAACGGGTCGATCAAGGTCTTGTCGGCTTGGTACCAGTCGGACGTCACGTTCCACTTGCTGCCGTTCCACTGTGCAATGCGTGCCCAGTCGGTGCCCAGGTGGTTGGAGCAGCTGGTTTTGAAGGGGCGCAAGATCTTGCCGAAGCCCAGCTCGTTCAGGCGCTCCTGCGTCAGGTTCAGGTTCTCCATGCCCCAGCGGATTTGCTCGGGCGTCATCACCTTGCCCTTGCCATATTTTTCTTGCGCGGCGCGAATGCCTTCCACCTGCAGCATGGCAATCATCATGCCGCGCGTGTGGGCCAGTGCGCCCAGTTCCTTGGCGTCGCTGGCAGCACCTTGGCCCTTGTCATAGAGCATGGCCTTGACTTCGTCGTGCACCTTGTCGTGCTCGGCGGTGTTGTGGATGGTGACGGTGTTGTAGCCCTTGGCGCCGTCAATGCCCTTGACGTCGTGGTCCGAGCCGCCCCACCAGATGGCGTACATCTTCTCGCGCGGGAAACCGGTGGCCTGCGCTTCGCGGATGGCCGTGGGCGTCATCACACCGGCAGACCACAGAATCACGTAGTCGGGGCGGCCCTGGCGGATTTGTAGCCAGGTGGCTTTTTGCTCTACGCCGGGTGCGGTCACTGGCAGCAGGCTCAGCTCAAAACCTTCTTTGGCGGCACGCTTTTGCAGCAGTGGAATAGGTTCTTTGCCGTAGGGCGAGTCGTGGTAGACCAAGGCAATCTTCTTGCCTTTGAGGCTGCCTTTTTCTTTCTTCAAGATGTCTTGCACGATGGAGTCGGCCGCTGTCCAGTACGTGCCCAGCAGCGGGAAGTTCCACTCGAACACTTTGCCATCCACCGACTGCGACAGACCATAGCCCGGTGTGACCACGGAGATTTTGTCGATGGGGGCCTTCTCGGTTACGGCAAAGGTGATACCGGTGGACTGGGTGTCAAAGCCTGCGGCACCGCCGCCTTTGCCCTTCAAGCGTTCATAGCATTCCACCCCACGGCTGGTGTCGTAAGCCGTTTCGCACTCTTCATAGGCGATTTTCACGCCATTGATACCGCCTTTGGCATTGACCAGCTTGAGGTAGTCCAGCTTGCCGTCGCCCCATGGAATACCCAAGGGGGCGAACTGGCCCGTACGGTACGAAAGCAGAGGCACAAATTGTTCCTGCACCTGCGCTGCTGCGCTGGTGGCAAAGCCCATACCCGTCAATGCGAGCAAGGTGGCCGCTGTCAGATGGTTGAGTTTCATGCTTGTCTCCTGTGGTGGATGAAACGCTCGGGGGTAAACATGGCATGCACACCCCCGTGCACACGCCATGGCTTCTGCGCAGAGTTGCTGCACGCACCCGCCGGCTCTGTGGCTGGCTGGGTGGTGCACGAGGCTCTTACTTGCAGTCGGTGCGGCGGGAAAGCTTCTTTTCCGCCAAATATTTATCGCCATGCTCCTTGACCAGTGGGTCGATCACACCCTTGTCGGCCTGGTACCAGTCCGAGGTGTATTTCCAGTCCTTGCCATCCCAGGCGTAGACGCGGGCGCTGCTCGAACCCATGTGGTTGCTGCAGCTGGTGGCCAGCGGCTGCATCACGCCGTCAAAGCCCAGCTCTTTGAGGCGGTTGGCGTCCAGCTTCAGGTTCTCCATGCCCCAGCGCACTTGCTCGCCGGTCATGACCTTGCCTTTGCCAAACTTCTCTTGCGCGATGCGCACGGCTTCAATGGCCAGCATCTGGGTGATGACGCCGTGCACATACAGCACTTCGCCCACTTCCTTGCGCTCGCCCGTGCCTTGCTTGGCGTCGTGCACATGTTTGAGTATGTCTTGCATCACCTTGGATTGGGTGCCGTGGGTGTACAGCGACAGGGCGTTGAATCCCTTGGCGCCTTCGCCCACGTCACGCACTGCCGGCTCGGTGCCGCCCCACCACACGCTGTACATCTTGTCGCGGGGGAAGCCGGTGGCCTGGGCTTCCTTCAGTGCGGTGGTGTTCATCACGCCCCAGCCCCACAGCAGCAGGTAGTCGGGGCGGTTCTGGCGTACTTGCAGCCAGGTGGACTTCTGCTCCACGCCGGGCGCTGTCACGGGCATCAGCTGCAGCGTGAAACCGTGCATCTGTGCGCGCTTTTCCAGCAGGGGGATGGCGTCCTTGCCAAACGGGCTGTCGTGGTAGACATAGGCAATCTTCTTGCCCTTGAGTTTGTCCAGGCCGCCGGCTTGCTTGCCCAGGTGCTGGATCAGGATGTCCGCCCCCGTCCAGTAGCTGCCCAGGAAGGGGAAGTTCCACTGGAAGGCGTTGCCGTCCTGCGAGATGGACAGGCCGTAGCCCTGCGTCATCAATGGAATCTTGTCCACGGGCGCTTTTTCGGTCAGCGCAAAGGTGATGCCGGTGGCCAACGGCTCGACCAGGGCCACACCGGGGCGGGTTTTCAGGCGCTCGTAGCACTCCACGCCGCGGTCGGTGGCGTAGGCGGTTTCGCACTCTTCAAACGTCAGCTTGACGCCATTCACGCCGCCGTCGCGGGCGTTGATCATCTTGATGTAGTCCACCTTGCCGTTGGACCATGGAATACCGTAGGCCGCGTACGCGCCGGTGCGGTAGGTCAGTTGGGGAAAGAACTGCTCCGCAGCCTGTGCGGCGGCGCTGGACATAAAGCCCGCACCCGCTGCCGCCAGCGTGGCACCCAGAATCAGACGTTGCATATGCATGGTGAATGTCTCCTCGTTGTAAAAGTGATGACGCTTGAAATGAGAGCTGTTGGTGCTTGCCAATACAGGGCTTCAGATGTTTTTGATGCTGAAGCTGTGGTTTGACAAGCGCTGGTAGCTACTTTTTTTAATGGAATCTGGGCTCAGTGCGGGAAAGGCCACACGCGCATCTTTTGTTTGCCGGTGGACCACAGCTTGGCAATGCCGTGTGGCTCCACAATCAGGAACCAGACGATCAGCGCGCCAAAGATGATGAATTCCGCGTGCGAGATGCCGGCGGTGGAGATGTGCATGCCAAACAGGCCCGCCAGCGCGGGCAGCACCAGGTTCAGCACAATCGGCAGCACCAC
>JAFAGF010000252.1 GCA_023422975.1 Pseudomonadota bacterium | reverse complement strand
CGGATACGGGAGCTAAAGAAGAGGCAGGAAGCGACATAGCAGCAAACATCTCAACAGGGAGTGATTGCCAATTTAGTGCTACAAAATGTCAACACTGTGACAGTCGCATGACATACAAGGGCGGTGCAACACGCCATGCCAAACCTTTGCGTTCGCCACAAAAAAGAGCAGCCAGCGCTCGTAAACCTTGGATTTCAAATAGTTTTATATTTGAAACCTAGATTTCACAATCGCTGGCTGCTCTTATTTTTAAAAGTTACCAGGCCAGTTCAAGCCCAAGCGCTGCAGGTGCATGAAGCAGCACACAGAGGCAGTATGCGCGGCGCTTCAGCCTTGCCTTGCTTACCCCAGCGCTGCGGGGTCCATATAGCGCTGGCGCCACGCTTCAAAAGTGCCTGTGTCGGCGGCCTCAATGGCGCGCTGGTCATGCTCAGATTTGGCCGCCAGTTGCGCCCAGTGCGTCTGCTGCACATCCGTCCACGGCAGATGCAGCAAATGCTCACGCGCCCACAGCGATTGGGTCAGGCCAAAATGGGCAAAGCTGTTGCCGTGCAAGCGATGCATCTGCTCCAGCACGCGGGCAGAGGGCGTGGTCTGCGGCTGCGCCACGCGCGACTGCGCCAGGGCCAGCGCTTCGCTGTAGGCATCGGTGCCGTGGGCGGCATCCAGCGCCTGTGCGAAGGGCTGGCACTCCTGCAGCACCTGCTGCGCCCAGCTGCTCAGCAGCACTTGCTCGCTGCCACGCTGCAGCATCAATCCGGGTTCACGGCCACGCTCTGCCACCAAATGCTGGTTGTGCTTGAGCTGGGCAATTTCTTCGGGGCAATCGTTGGGGCTGTCGCTCAACAGGCAGTGCAGCAAGAACACGTCCAGCATGCGCATGGTGGAGGCGTTGATGCCTACTGGCTCAAACGGGTCCAGGTCCATCAAGCGCACTTCCACGTATTCCACACCGCGCTCACGCAAGGCGTGCAAGGGGCGTTCACCGCTGTGGGTGGTGCGCTTGGGACGGATGGTGCCGTAGAACTCGTTTTCAATCTGCAGCAAGCTTGTGCCCAGCTGGTTGTAGTCACCACCCGGGTTGCGAATGCCCAGCTGCTCATACGCAGGGTAAGGCTGGGTCAGCGCCTGGTGCAGCGAATCGGCATAGCCTTCGAGCCCGTTGTAGCTGACGTTGATGGAAGCCTGCGCATCGCTTTGGTAGCCCAGCCGCCCCATGCGCAGCGAAGTGGCATAAGGCAGGAACAAGGTTTTCTGTGCCTCATCCAATGGCTGCAGCTGGTGCTGGCGCCCCTCCACAAAGCAGCGGCTCAGTGCGGGCGAAGCACCAAACAAATACAGCAGCACAAAGGCGTGGCGGCGGAAGTTACGGATCAGCGCGAAATACGCTTCGCTGCTGACGCCCGGCATGGACCAGTTGTAGTGGATGCCCGAGATGGTCTGCATACGGCGGCCATAGCGATGGCCCAAGCCCATGCGATACACGCTTTTGGAGCGGCCCGAGTGCGAGGAGCCATAACGCCCCAGCGGAATGGTTTCATCCGTGGGCAAACCACAGGGCATGCTGGATGCCCAGACCATCTCTTCACCCAAGGCGGCCATGCTGCGCAGCGTGTACTGGTGCACCTGCCGCAACTCATCCAGACACTCTTGCACCCCTAGGCGGGCGCCGGTAATCAGCTCCAGCTGTGATTCGCTGTAGTCGGTGGTGATGTGGGGGTGCGTGAGCGCGGAGCCCAAGCCAGCAGGGTGCGGCGTCAGCGCCAAAGAGCCCGTAGGCAGCACGCGCAAGCCTTCTTTTTCAATGCCGCGACGGATACCGGACAGACGTTCGGCAGCGGGAAGGGGCGACGGCTTGGGCTTTGAATTCATTCTTTTCGGCTGTTGCGTTCAAAAAAACGGGGGACAACCTTAGCATGCCTCTCCCACACGCAGTGATGATAGAGACATGCATTTTGATGTGACACGCCGCACTTGCATAACCACGTGGCGGCTAGGCTGCCCTGGCACGTGATTGCACACTGACTTTGTAACGGCTAAATATGGGTGTCTATCAGACAGTAGCTGACTGCACGGCCATCGCCTTACCGACTTCCAGCTGCCCCTGCGCAGCCCCGCTTTGCGGCACTTGCTCGCCCGCGCGATCCGTCACAGCCGCCAACTGCGCCGCCAATTGCTCGGCCGCATCTTCACCGGCGCCTACATACACACCTTGTGTCAGCGTGATGTGTGCCGCTTCAAAGCCACCGGCGCCCGCACACAAAATCGTGCGTGTGGGTGCCGAAGTATGCGCCAGCACCAGCATGGCAGGCACCACCGCTTCAGGCTTGAGGGCTGCCAGCACCGCCTCCGGCATCAAACCTTCCGTCATTCGCGTTGCCGCCGTAGGAGCTAAAGCATTGACATGGATGTTGTGTTTAGCACCTTCGATGGACAGTGTCTGCATCAGGCCCACTTGCGCCATCTTGGCCGCACCATAGTTGCTCTGACCAAAGTTGCCATACAGCCCAGAGGAAGAGGTCGTCATCACAATGCGCCCGTAGTTCTGGGCCTGCATATGGGGCCATACTGCCTTGCAGCAATTGGCGGCACCCATCAGGTGCACCTCCACCACCAGACGGAAATCATCCATCTCCATCTTGGCAAAACTCTTGTCGCGCAAGATGCCCGCGTTGTTGACCAGAATGTCTACGCGCCCCCAGGCATCTACCGCCTGCTGCACCATGGCCTGCACGGCGGCCAAGTCCGTCACCGACGCACCATTGGCCATGGCCTCACCGCCCAGCGCACGGATTTCATCCACCACTTTTTGCGCAGCAGATACCGAAGCACCAGAGCCATCCACGGTGCCGCCCAAATCATTGACCAGCACTTTGGCACCTCGACGTGCCAGGGCCAGTGCATGTTCGCGCCCCAGCCCACCACCAGCCCCTGTCACGATGGCTACCTGCCCCTCAAACGACAATGCTTGCATCTTTATCTCCTTTGTTATGCACATGTGTTTTGCCTGTCATGGGTAGGACACTGTACGCACCGCCTGGGCTGTCGGCTTTCGCCGACGCGACTCTTACTTTCCTGCGCTTATCCACGGCCACATGGCACAAGCATGTGGACAAGCTTTGCATGACAGCCAACAACTGCGCTAAGTCCTTGTTTTACAAAACCCGCTTCTATTTGCACATTTTTTAATCACAGGCTTTCAACACTGATGCACTTACCCCGAAATTCTTTTGACAATACTGTGGATAACCATATAAAAACACACCAACAACAACCTCAAACCTTTGTTAATTAAGGAATTAATTAGTATTGAGTGTTTTTTAATCACATTGTGTAATTCGTAACAAGCGCAAAACCACACCCCCAAACAACGCTGCAAATCCCGCAGTTGCCCCCAAATTGGCTGAACAACCATGTGGATAAGCCAGCAAATAGACCCTGGCGACCGCACAAGTACTTGATCTGCAAGGCCCACAAGTTCTCTGCCTATTTTTTCAGCACATCACCTACTTGCTGTCAGACAACGCCTATCCGGCGACAATCCCTTCCGTATTGAACGCCGGTCCGCGGGAAAACCATGAATACGCCTTTGACACCTGAACTTTTCACCATCAAGTTGGCACCGAGCGAGCAGCAATGCGACGCCTGGGCCACGGACACACTGCTCGACTCCATCGAGATGGGTGGCCTGCAATGGCCTAGCTCTTGCCGCAACGGCACATGCCGCACTTGCTTGGGGCACATCCAATCGGGCAGCGTGCACTATGAAATTGACTGGCCAGGCTTGACCGCCGAAGAAAAAGCCGAAGGCTGTGTATTGCCTTGCGTGGCCTACCCCAACGGGGATGTCACCTTGCAAGACCCTGAAAATTGACCCAGCGCAGCACGGCAATCCCTGCACAAGCGCGACAAGGCACTAAAATGCGTGCTTTCAATAGAAGCCAGCACCATCCGGCGCATGGCCAATAGCGACGGATGCCGTCTGCACACATGTTCTTTGGACGCATGCACCACGCATGCTGGGCGGGTGCCCACACCAAGGCCGTGCAGGCAGCAACCCGACAGGCAAATCCAAGGAACGACACCCCATGAACACCCCACTCACACCCGTGCAGATTTCGCCGGTGGAAGACATCGTTGCCGACATGCGCTCTGGCCGCATGGTCATCTTGGTCGATGAAGAAGACCGTGAAAACGAGGGTGACTTGGTACTGGCGTCGGACCACGTTACGCCCGAAGCCATCAACTTCATGGCCAAATTTGGCCGTGGCCTGATTTGCCTGACGTTGACCCGTGAGCGTTGCGAATTCCTGAAACTCCCCCCCATGGCGGCGCGCAACGGCACCGTCTATAGCACGGCATTCACCGTCTCCATTGAAGCGGCTGAAGGTGTCACTACCGGCATTTCCGCGGCAGACCGCGCACGCACCGTGCAAGCCGCCGTGGCCCCCGATGCCAAGCCCACCGATCTGGTGCAACCCGGCCACATTTTCCCGCTGCAAGCGGTGGATGGCGGCGTGCTGATCCGCGCAGGCCACACCGAAGCAGGCTGCGATCTGGCGGGCATGGCAGGCTGCTCACCGTCTTCGGTGATCTGCGAGATCATGAAAGACGACGGCACCATGGCCCGCCTGCCCGATTTGCAGCTGTTTGCCGCAGAACATGGCCTGAAGATTGGCACCATTGCCGACCTGATCCAATACCGCAGCCGCAACGAATCGCTGCTGCAAAAAGTGGGCAGCCGCCCACTGCAAACCCCTTGGGGTGAATTCACGGCCCACCTGTTCCAGGACAAACCCAGCCAGTCGGTACACATGGCATTGGTGAAGGGCAGCTGGAGCGAAACAGACGAAGTGGCTGTACGCGTGCACGAGCCACTGTCGGTGCTGGATGCACTGGAAGTCAACCGCGCCATGCACTCCTGGGGCTTGGACACCAGCTTGCAATATCTGAACGCACAAGGCCAAGGTGTGGCCGTACTGCTCAACTGCGGCGAAAGCGCAGACCAGTTGCTGGCCCAGTTTGAAGGCAGTGCCCGCTCTGCCCAAGCACCCGAACGTGGCCGCATGGACTTACGCACTTATGGCATTGGCGCGCAAATTCTGCGCGAATGCGGTATCCACAAAATGAAGCTACTGGGCCAGCCCCGCCGCATGCCCAGCATGGCCGGCTACGGCCTGGAAATCACTGGCTATATCACCAAGGAATAACAAAGATGCTGAACGCTGAAAAAGGCACCGCCACCTCTCTGAACGGCCAAGGACTGCGTATTGGCATTGTGCAAGCCCGCTGGAACGAAAGCATTACCAATGCATTGGCCCAAGCTTGCCACCAAGCGCTGCTGGACACCGGCGTACAAGACGCAGACATCGACCATGTCTTGGTACCCGGCGCCCTCGAAGTGCCTGTGGCCCTACAAGCCATGGCAGAGCGTGGCGGCTACGATGCACTGATCGCACTGGGCTGCATCATTCGTGGGGAGACATACCACTTTGAGCTCGTAGCCAATGAATCGGGCGCAGGCGTCACACGCCTGAGCCTGGACTACAAGCTGCCGATTGCCAACGCAATCATCACCACCGAAAACCTCGAGCAAGCGATTGCCCGTCAGACCGAAAAAGGTCTGGACGCAGCGCGTGTGGCCGTAGAGATGGCGACACTGCTCCAAACACTGAAAACATCATGAGCGACGAATACGCATCCGCACCGGCAGGCAAAAGCCGCCCTCCCCGCCAAAAACGCACCGGCTTGACCAGCACCGGCGTGCGCAAGGCCGCCTCTAAAGCCCCGCGCTCGCGCTCGCGCGAATTTGCGCTGCAAGGCTTGTACCAGCACATCGTGGGCCGTAATGATGCGACCTCCATCGATATGTTCACCCGCGATTTGGCAGGCTTTCACAAGTGCGACGCGCTGCACTATGACGCGCTGCTGCACGGCTGCATCAAGCTGGAAGAAGACCTGAATGCGCTGATCGCCCCCAAGCTGGATCGCAAGCTCGAAGAGCTGTCCCCCATTGAGCACGCTTGCATGTGGATCGGCGCTTACGAGTTGATGCACTGCATGGATGTGCCATGGCGCGTGGTGCTCAACGAAGTGATTGAGCTGGCCAAGGAGTTTGGCGGCACCGACGGTCACAAATACGTCAATGGCATCTTGAATGCATTGGCTCCCGAGCTGCGTGCTGCTGAAGTAGAAGCCGACAAGGCCGGCAAAACCGCCTAATATTGGCTCCTTGCAAAAGGCAGCGCGCCCAGCAGGCCGCTGCCTTTTTTATATGCCTTTGTGTGAATTGAACCGTGACAGCGCTTTGCGCTTTGCCTGCCCATGAAGTTTTCTACGCGCGCCCAAAAGATCGATCCCTTTTACGTCATGGAAGTGGCCAAGGCCGCTCAGCAACTGGCCAAAGAAGTCGCCAACGGCCCTGAGCCCATGATCTTTCTGAACATTGGCGAGCCAGACTACACGGCCCCCGAGCAAGTACAAGCTGCAGCCCAGCACTGCATTACCGAAGGCAATACCCAGTACACCAATGCACTGGGGCTGGAGCCTTTGCGCGAAGCCATCAGCCAGTGGTACCGCACACGTTTTGGCGTGGATGTGCCTGCGCGCCGCATCGTCATCACCGCCGGGGCCTCGGCTGCACTGCAGTTGGCCTGTCTGGCGCTGATTGAAGCGGGCGATGAAATCCTCATGCCCGATCCCAGCTACCCCTGTAACCGCCACTTTGTGAGCGCTGCGGAAGGTGTGGCCACACTAATTCCCACCGGCGCTGCAGAGCGCTACCAATTGAGCGCTGCGCAAGTGGCCGCACACTGGAGCGACAAAACCCGTGGCGTGTTGCTGGCATCGCCCTCCAACCCCACCGGAACCTCCATTGAGCCGGCCGAGCTGCGCCGCATCCACGACGTGGTCAAGGCCAAGGGCGGCATCACCATCGTTGATGAAATCTACCTGGGCTTGTCTTACGAAGAAGCCTTTGGCCACAGCGCGCTGGCCATCAGTGATGACATCATCTCCATCAACAGCTTCAGCAAGTACTTCAATATGACGGGCTGGCGCCTGGGCTGGATGGTGGTGCCCGATGCCATGGTGCCCGTCGTGGAGCGCATGGCGCAAAACCTGTTCATCTGCGCCTCCACCATCTCGCAGCACGCCGCGCTGGCTTGCTTTACTCCCGAAAGCATTGCAACTTTTGAAGCACGCCGCGCAGAGTTCAAGGCCCGCCGCGACTATTTTCTGCCTGCATTGAAAGACCTGGGCTTTGGCATTGACGTCATGCCCGACGGCGCGTTCTACGCCTGGGCCGACTGCACGGCGCTGTGCGAAAAGCTGGGTGTCAAAGACAGCTGGGACTTTGCCTACGCCTTGATGGACAAGGCCCACCTGGCCATCACTCCGGGGCGGGACTTTGGCACGGCAGACACCGCCCGCTACGTGCGCTTTTCCACAGCCAACTCCATGGAACAGCTGCAAGAGGCGGTACGCCGCATGCAAAAGCTCTTCAAATAAAGGGAACTTTGATGGCCTTCACCTTTCCCATCCGGGTGTACTGGGAAGATACCGACGCCGGCGGCATCGTCTTCTACGCCAACTACCTCAAGTTCTTCGAGCGTGCGCGCACGGAATGGCTGCGCAACTTGGGCGTAGAGCAGCAAAAACTGCGCGACGAAGTCGGTGGTATGTTTGTGGTTACTCAGGCCGAGATCAACTACCTCAAACCTGCGCGTCTGGATGACATGATCGAAGTGAGCGCTGTGCTGCAATCAGCGGGGCGCGCCTCCATCACCATCGCGCAGCAAGCTTTTTTGAAGCCTGTGTCATCCGATCAAGCACCGCAACTGTTATGTGAAGGCAGTATTCGCATTGGCTGGGTCGATTCCACCACCATGCGCCCTGCCCGTATTCCGAACTCCATCGTGGAAAAACTCTCATGAACGCAAGCCAAGACATGTCCATCCTCAGCCTTATTTTGCAGGCCAGCTGGGTGGTGCAATTGGTCATGTTGATTTTGGTCGTCGCCTCCGTGGCAAGCTGGGCGACTATTTTTCGCAAGTCCCAAGCCCTCAAGCAAGTGCGCCAGTTCAACGAATCGTTTGAACAAGATTTCTGGTCGGGCCAAAGCCTCAACGACCTCTACAACAGCGCCACCCAAAACGCCAAGCATGGCGGCCCCATGGAACGCATTTTTGCCAGCGGCATGCGTGAATACAAAAAACTGCGCGAGCGCCGCATCAATGACAGCGGCACTTTGATGGACGGCACCCGCCGCGCCATGCGCGCCAGTTTCCAGCGTGAAATGGACGAAGTCGAGTCCGGCCTGTCCTTCTTGGGCACCGTCGGTTCGGTGTCGCCTTACGTAGGCCTGTTCGGCACCGTCTGGGGTGTGATGCACGCCTTCACCGGCTTTGCCAACATGGAGCAAATCACACTGGCCACCGTAGCCCCAGGTATTGCTGAAGCGCTGGTCGCCACAGCCATGGGCCTGTTTGCGGCCATTCCTGCAGTGACCGCTTACAACCGCTACGCCAACAGCATTGACCGCATTGCCAACAGCCAAGAGACCTTCATGGAAGAGTTCACCAACATCTTGCAGCGCAATGTGAGTGGCCCAGCCACCAGCGCCACGGCTTCGGGCTACTAAGAGCAGGAGCACCCCATGGCTGCAAGCTCCCGAGGTCGCGGTCGCCGCACCGTCAACGAAAT
>JAFAGF010000209.1 GCA_023422975.1 Pseudomonadota bacterium | reverse complement strand
CCCTGGCGCAAGCCTTTCGAGATGCCGGGCGCACGGTGACTTTGACTCGCGAGCCGGGCGGCACGCCCTTGGCCGAGAAACTGCGCGCGTTGCTGTTGCACGACGCCATGGATCCTCTGACCGAGGCCTTGCTGGCTTTTGCGGCACGCCGCGACCATTTGGTGCAGGTGATTGAGCCAGCGCTGGCCCGTGGCGAGGTGGTGGTGAGTGACCGCTTTACCGATGCCACCTTTGCTTATCAAGGCGCAGGCCGCGGGTTTGACTGGAATAAGCTTCAAATACTGGAGCGCATGGCGCAGACTGGCTGCGCGCTAGAACCTGATTTGATGCGTGAACCTGATTTGACCATCTGGTTTGACTTGCCTGCGGCCGTAGCAGCAGAGCGGTTGGCTACTGCGCGTGTGCCGGATCGTTTTGAAGCGCAGCCACAAGACTTTTTTGCAGCCGTAGCTGCGGGCTATGCGCGCCGCTGTGAAGCGGCATCCCAGCGGTTTGCACGCATTGATGCACACCAAAGTCGTGATGCCGTGTGGCAGCAAGTGGCCCATGTGCTGCAGCAGCGCGGTTATTTGCCGCACGTGGCAGGGGCTGCAGCGTGAGTGCGTCCAGTGGTTTGCTCGCACCGTGGCTGGCCCAGCAGCGCCAAGCTTTGCTGGCGCAACGTGGGCACGCATGGCTGTTGCAAGGCCCATCGGGCATGGGGCAGTTTGAGCTGGGCATGGCCATGGTGCGTGCGTGGCTGTGTGAGCAACCTACAGCGCAGGGCGCATGCGGTCACTGTTCCAGCTGCCACAGCATTGATGTGCATGCCCATGCAGACTTGTGTGTGCTGATGCCGGAGGTCGACATGCTGGCGCGTGGCTGGCCTTTGAGCGAGAAAGCGCAGTCCGAAATTGACGATAAAAAGCGCAAACCTAGCAAAGAGATTCGTGTCGATGCCATGCGCGATGCGGTGGAATTTACCCAGCGCACCAGTGGCCGTGGACGTGGCAAGGCAGTGCTGGTGTACCCCGCTGAGCAGATGAATGCCATCACGGCCAATGCCTTGCTCAAAACGCTGGAAGAGCCGCCGGGGGATGTCCGCTTTATCTTGGCGACCGAAGCGGCCCACCAGTTGCTGCCGACCATCCGCAGCCGTTGCTTGGCGCACACCATGGCATGGCCTGCCGAAGCTGAGATGCTGCAATGGCTGCAGCAGCAAGGTCTGGACGTAGCCGATGCGCAGGCTTGGCTCAGGGCATCTGGCGGCAGGCCGCTGGATGCTTTGGCCATGGCACAGGCCGGTAAAGGGCTGGACGTTTTCCAGCGCTTGCCTAAAGCCGTGGCTGCGGGCGATGTCGCAGTCTTTGCCGATATGACACAACCCGATGTGGTGCAATGGCTGCAGAAGCTGTGCCACGACCTGATGTGTGTGGCGCAGGGTGCCCAGCCGCGTTATTTCGCAGCGGCTGATCTGCCTAAAGCGCCTTCGGCCATGATCTTGGCACGCTGGGCCAAGTCGTTGGCGCAAGAAGCGCGCACGGCGGAGCATCCATTTAATGCGGGTTTGATGACGGAAGCCCTTGTGGCGCAAGCGCGCACGGTTCTACACTCCAAACATTGAAGCGACTTCCTACAATATTTCATGAGCATGCAGACGCCGCCCCCTCGCCCCAGTGTGTTGCAACTGGCCCTCAAAGAAAAAGGGGCTTTGTACGCAGCCTACATTCCTTTGTTTGCCGAAGGCGGTATCTTTGTGGCGACCCCGCGTGAGTTCCGTTTGGGTGACGATGTCTATGTGCTGTTGACCTTGCCGGAAGACACCCAACGCTATCCGATTGCCGGCAAGGTAGGCTGGGTAACCCCCGCGGGCGCGGGAGGCAATCGCACCCAAGGTATTGGCGTGCGCTTTCCCAAGGACGAAAAGTCGGTGCAACTCAAAGCCAAAATTGAACAGATTTTGGGTACGGCGATTGCTTCGGAAAGACCCACGCAAACGCTGTAGGCCAACCACGGTTTTTTTGTGATGCCGGCTTGGGGTGTACCAAGGCCGGCATTATTTTTTTGTACGATTGATTGCGAATGTTTACCGATTCCCACTGCCATTTGAACTTTCCGGAACTGTCCGCCAACTTGCCCGCCATTCAAGAGGCGATGGCGCAGGCGCAAGTCACGCGTGCTATGGTGATTTCGTGCACGATGGAAGAGTTCCCGGATGTGCATGCACTGGCTACGCGCTATGACAATCTGTGGTGTACAGTGGGCGTACACCCCGATACCGAACACATGACCGAGCCCAGCGTGCAAGATTTGGTGCAACGTGCCGCACTGCCGCGTGTGGTGGGCATTGGCGAGACGGGGTTGGATTATTACGGCATGGAAGATCGCAAAGGCGGCCGCTCGATTGCGGACATGGAGTGGCAGCGCGAGCGTTTTCGCACGCACATCCGTGCAGCACAGCAATGCGGCAAGCCCTTGGTGATTCATACCCGTGCGGCGCAGGAAGACACCATCCGCATCCTGAAAGAAGAGGGCGAGGACGGCAGCGCAGGCAGTGCAGGCGGCGTGTTCCATTGCTTTACCGAAAGCATGGAAGTGGCCAAGCAGGCATTGGATCTGGGTTTTTATATCTCGTTTTCTGGCATCGTGACGTTCAAGAGCGCCCAATACTTGCGCGATGTGGCTGCTTTTGTGCCTGCCGATCGCCTCTTGATTGAAACCGACAGTCCGTACTTGGCCCCCGTGCCATACCGTGGCAAAACCAATAGCCCGGCGTATGTCCCTTTTGTGGCCAAACAGGTGGCCGAGGTGCGCGGCATGACGGTGGAGGCGGTGGCGCAGCTGACCAGCCAGAATTTTGATCACTTGTTCAAAGAGGTGGTGACGGGATGAATCGACGCGCTCTGTTGCAATCGCTGGGAGTCGGCATGTGGGCTGCCACCGGGTGGCCGCTGGCGCATGCAGATGCGGCCGCTGATTTTCAGACGGCCATCATTCGCGACAACTTTGTGCAGATGCGCAAATTGCTGCAGCAGGGCATGGACCCCAATACGGTGGATGAACGTGGCCGGCCAGCGCTGGTCAAGGCCATGCAGCTGGAGTCGCTGAGGGTGGCGCAGGAGCTGATCAAGGCACCGGGCATCCACATCAACGCAGTCAGCACGGCAGGGGAGACCGCGTTGATGCATGCCTGCATCAAAGGGCATATCGATGTGGTCAGACAATTATTGGCGCTGGGCGCGCGCGTTAACCAGCCTGGGTGGACGCCTTTGCACTACGCGGCCAGCGCCGATACTGAGCACAGCATGGAAATTGTGCGCCTGCTGCTGGAGCAGCATGCCTATATTGATGCCGAATCGCCGAACAAAAGCACGCCACTGATGCTGGCAGCGCAATACGGCTCGCAAGACATGGTGGCGCTGCTGCTGGACGCCGGTGCAGATGTGCAGGCGCGCAACCAGCTGGGGCTGAGTGCGGTGGATTTTGCACGCCGCTCAGACCGCGCTTTCATGGTGAAAATTTTGGAAGATGCGTACCAGGCCACCCGCCGCTCCAAAGCCAGCTGGTAAATCGTTGGTTGCGGTAAAGATGCATGCCCTGCGTGCAGCAGGTTCATTCAGTATTCGCAAAAAAGTAGCGCCTAGCGCTTGTCTTTAGCCAATTTCAAATAGAAAACTATTGGAATGTGCCTACAGACAAGCGCTAGGCGCTATGTTTTTAAGTGAAGTGCAATCGGATCAGTTGCCGGTATGTGCTTGCAGGCGCGCGTACAAGCCATTCAGCGCCAGCAATTCGGCATGCGTGCCTTGCTCGGCAATGCGGCCGCGCTCCATCACCACGACGCGGTCGGCGTGTTCAATCGTGGAGAGCCGGTGCGCAATCACCAAAGTGGTACGGCCTTGCATCAGTGTTTGCAGGGCTTGCTGCACCAAGCGCTCGGACTCGGTGTCGAGCGCGGAGGTCGCTTCGTCCAAGATCAGCACCGGCGCATCTTTGTACAAAGCCCGCGCAATCGCCAAGCGCTGGCGCTGGCCACCAGAAAGCTGCGCTGCGTTGTGGCCGACTTCGGTGTGAATGCCCTGGGGCATCAGGCGCACATGCTCTGCCAGGTTGGCAGCTTCCAGGCACGACCACACGCGTGCATCGTCCACCTCAGCACCCAAGGCAACGTTGGCGGCCACGGTGTCGTTGAACATCACTACATCCTGGCTGACCATGGCAAATTGCTGGCGCAGATAGTGCAGATCCCAGTCTTGCAGCGGCACCCCATCCATAAAAATTTCACCGGATGTAGGGTTGAGAAAGCGTGGCAACA
>JAFAGF010000196.1 GCA_023422975.1 Pseudomonadota bacterium | reverse complement strand
GGTGTGGTCTCCCTCTGTGCAGTTACAGCACCTGCGCGGGCGCAAAGCGCTCGAACAGGATGTTGTTCTCGGTATGAATGTGGGCAATCAGGTCATCGCGAAAGCTGCGCAACCCGGTGTAGAGCGCACGCCAGGTGGTGCAGGCATCGCGTGGGGTGGTGATGTTGTGGGTCAGCTCTGCCAGACGGCGCAACTCGGTGCCGTGGTCGTCGTGCTCAGAGCGCATGGCTGAAATGGGCATGCTGGCCATACCACCCTGTCCCCGCGTAATCATGGGGAACAGCACCATCTCTTCTTTGCGCATGTGGCTGTCCAGCTCTTGCGCCATGGCCTCCAGATGGTCGGCCAGGCCGTGTGGGTAGTCTTCGCGGTCGCCATGCACGTGCTCCACGCGACGTGCCAGCCGAATCAGCTCGGGCAGTTGCTCGCGGTGTACCGCGTGATAGCGCACCAGCAGGTGCTCCACCAGTTGCGTGTCGCTGGCATCGCTCCAGTCCTGTTCGGGTTCTGTGGCGGCGCGTTGCTCCAGATTTTTCAGTGCCTTCACCAGCGGCTGGGGGTCAATGCCCAGACTTTCGGTGGCGGTGCGCAGGCTGCGGTTGCCGGCGCAGCAAAAGTCCAGCTGGTAGGCATCAAACAGGCCGGTGGCCCCGGGAATACGGCGGGCGAGCTGCCCCAATGACTGCTCCATGTAAGGCATGGTGAATCTCCTTGAAAGTCGTGAAAAAGCGGCCGCGAGGGCGTGCTGTGTGCGGGGGGGCGGTACCTTGCCAGAGCGGGTGTCTGGCAAGGTGGGTGGTGTTGCGCTGGGTGCGTTACAGGGCGCTGGGCTTGTAGACGCCCGGCACGCCTTCGCCCGTCACTTCCAGTACGCCGACGGCACCCTTGCCGGTGCGCGACAGCGCGTGATCGACCAGCAGGTAACTGCCGGGGTGGTCCATCTTCAGCTCCACAATCGTGGCGCCGCCGGGGGCAACCACGGTGGTTTGCACGCTGTGTTTGATGGTGTTGAGCGCGGCCTCGCTGTAGACCTTGTCAAACACTTCGCCAATGATGTGGAAGGAGGCAATTTTGTTGGGCCCACCCACACCAAAGTAGATGCGCACGGTCTCGCCCACCTTGGCTTGCATCTTGTGGGTCTTGCTCAGGGCCCCGACCGCGCCGTTGAAGACGTAGTAGGTGGGCAGCTCATCGGACATTCTTTGTAGGTCTACGTCCTGGTGCACCTTGGCACCAATCGGGCGCTGCGTGTACATGTCGCCTTGCATCACATAGAACTCGCGGTCTACCTTGGGCAGGCCTTGCTCGGGCTCAACCAGAATCATTCCGTACATGCCGGCCGCAATGTGTTGTGGCACCAGCGGTGTGGCGCAGTGGTACACAAACAGGCCTGCGTGCATGGCTTTGAAAGTGATGGTTTTTTCTTGACCGGGGGCAACCTGGGTGTGCTCGCCCCCTCCGTGCCCGCCTGTGACGGCATGCAGGTCGATGGAGTGGATGGCCTTGCTGTCCTTGGCGTTGGCCAGTGTCAGCTCAATGGTGTCGCCCACCCGCGCGCGCAGCATGGGGCCGGGTACCTGGCGGTTGAAGGTCCAGTAGGTAAAGCTGGTGTCGTCATCGAGCTTGCCGGACAGCTCAACCGTCTCCAGTCGCACCTTCTGGACTTGCGGGGCATGCGCAGCAATGGGTGGGGGCAACTGGGTGGGGCTGGCCGAGATATCCACCGCTGTGGGGTCTGCGCCCTTTTGCGGCACGGTAATGGGCGTGTACAGCGCCAAAGCCGCATCGCTGGAGGTGCTGCTTGCAGACTTGGCGGGCTGAGATTTACCCGTGACCTGGATGGTGCCAAACATGCCCACCTGGCGGTGCCCGGGGATGGAGCAGTAGTACTGAAACTCACCTGCCTGTGAGGCCGTGAAACGTACGCGCTGCGTGCCCTTGCCGCTGAACTTGGGCGATGCCAAGCCCAGCTCGTCAATCCGCAAATCGTGCTCGGCACCTTCGCCGCTGGCCAGTTCAATTTCAACGGTGTCGCCCACCGCCACAGTCAGCGTGGGGTTGGCAACGCCTTTGTCATCCACGTAGACCATCTTGCCGTCCACCACGTTGGAGTGCAGCACAAAGCGCTTGACGCCTTGTTGAGCGCTGGCAGAGGTGCCCGCCTTTTGGGGGGCTGCGTGCAGGGTGGGGGCAATACCAGACAGGGTCAGCGCGCAGATGGCCAGAGTGAGGGTGCGCAATGTGGGCTGTTTCATGGTTGTGGGCTCCGGTGAGTGAGGGCGGGTTTGCCGTCACTACCTACTACGCACAGAACAGGCCAGAAAAAATCAAAATAAAAACAAGTATTTACCTAGATCAAGGTCATAACTACCCGAGCTGGTTAGGGTGAAAACAACCTTGGAAAGGTAATTTTCACCATGAATCCCTTGCACGCATTACTGCTGACCGATCTGGCCATGGAGCTGCCCATGGCCGTGCGCCTGCAGCGTTTGGTCGAGCTGCTGCGCATGCAGTTTGGCTGCGGTGCTGTGGCACTTTTGAGCCTGGACAGTGAGACCAGCAGCCTGCGCCCTGTGGCGGTGGACGGTTTGTCCAGTGATGCGGTTGGGCGGCGCTTTCCGATTGCAGAGCACCCCCGTCTGGCCACCTTGCTCAAGCGGGCTGGCGAGGTGGTGCGCTTTCCGCATGACAGCAAGCTGCCCGACCCCTACGACGGCCTGGTGATTGAGCAACCGGGTCAGCCACTGGATGTGCACGACTGCATGGGCATAGCGCTGGAGGTAGAGGGCCAGTGCTGGGGCGTGCTGACGCTGGACGCGCTGACGGTGGGCACCTTTGAGGGCAAGGCCATCCGTGAACTGGAGCAGCTGGTGCTGGTGATTGAAGCCGCCGTGCGCGTAACGCGCTTGGAGACCGCGCTGCGTGGCGTACGCCAATCGGCGGGGGCGGTGGAGGAAGGCGTGGCTTCGCGCTCAGATGGTGAAATCATCGGGCAAAGCAAGCCCTTGCTGCACTTGCTGCAAGAGCTGCAAGTGGTGGCCGACACCGAATTGCCCGTGCTGCTGCTGGGTGAAACCGGCGTGGGCAAAGAGCTGTTTGCGCGGCGGCTGCACCAGATGTCGCGCCGCAGTGGCAAACCGCTGGTGCACGTCAATTGCGCGGCGTTGCCTGAGGCGCTGGCTGAAAGCGAATTGTTTGGCCATGTGCGTGGCGCATTTTCAGGGGCCATTGCCGAGCGTGCTGGCCGTTTTGAGGCCGCAGAAGGGGGCGCGCTGTTTCTGGATGAGGTGGGTGAGCTGCCCTTGTCCATTCAGGCCAAACTGCTGCGGGCCTTGCAAAACGGAGAAATTCAGCGACTGGGCGCAGACCGCCCGCGCAAGGTGAATGTGCGCATCATTGCGGCCACCAACCGCAACCTGAAAGAGCGCGTGCAGGAGGGCAGTTTCCGTGCAGATCTGTACCACCGTCTTTCCGTCTATCCCGTGCCCATTCCGCCACTGCGTGAGCGTGGCAACGATGTGCTGTTGCTGGCCGGCTTCTTTCTGGAGCTCAACCGTGCGCGGCTAGGGCTGCGCAGTTTGCGCCTGTCAGTGGCGGCTGAAGATGCGCTGCACCGCTACGCATGGCCGGGCAATGTGCGCGAGCTGGAGCACGTAGTCAGCCGTGCAGCGCTCAAAGCCCTGAGCCATGGCGCACAGCGCAGTGA
>JAFAGF010000156.1 GCA_023422975.1 Pseudomonadota bacterium | reverse complement strand
CTGATTTATTGCATGAGAGAGTGATAGCTATGCGCCAAGAGAGCGACTTTTTGGGTCCCAAGGACATTCCCGATAACGCCTACTGGGGCGTGCACTCGGCCCGCGCGGTTGAGAACTTCCCCATCACGGGCCGCACGGTCGCGAACATGCCTGCGCTGATCCGCGGTTTTGCCTATGTGAAAAAAGCGGCAGCGGCCGCCAACCTGGCCATGGGCGCCATCAGCCAGCAGCAAGCAGACGCCATCGCCAAGGCCTGCGACATCCTGATCGCCGGTCAGCACCACGACCAGTTTGTCGTGGACGTGATCCAGGGCGGCGCCGGCACCTCAACCAATATGAATGCCAACGAGGTGATCGCCAACATCGCCTTGGAAACGCTGGGCTTGCCCAAGGGCCAGTACGACGTGATTCACCCCAATGACCACGTCAACGCTTCGCAGTCCACCAACGACGCCTACCCCACCTCGGTGAAGTTGGCCACCTACTTTGGCATCCAGGATCTGCTGGCCGCACTGGCTGCGCTGCGCGGCGCCTTCCAAGCCAAGGCCGAAGAGTTCAAGGACGTGCTGAAGATTGGCCGCACCCAGTTGCAAGATGCCGTGCCCATGACGCTGGGCCAAGAGTTCAATGCCTTCGTCTCGATGATTGCTGACGACGAAAAGCGCCTGCGCGAATCCGCCTACCTGATGTGCGAAATCAACATGGGTGGCACCGCGATTGGTACCGGTATCAACGCGCCCGTGGGCTATGTGGACGTGGTGGTGCCCAAGCTGGCGGAGTTCTCGGGCGTGCCCGTGGTCAAGGCGGCAGACTTGATCGCTGCCACGGGTGACACCGGTGCGTTTGCCGACATCTCCGGCATCTTGAAGCGCATTGCGGTAAAGCTCTCCAAGATCAGCAATGACTTGCGTTTGCTGTCTTCCGGCCCGCAAGCGGGTGTGGGCGACATCAAGCTGCCCGCACGCCAAGCTGGCTCGTCCATCATGCCCGGCAAGGTCAACCCCGTGATCCCCGAGGTGATGAACCAGGTGTGCTTTGAAGTGATCGGCAACGATGCCGCCATCACCATGGCCGTGGAAGCCGGCCAGCTGCAGCTGAACGCGTTTGAGCCTTTGATGGCCTGGGCGCTGCACCAAAGCCTGAGCCATCTGAGCAACGCCTGCAAGACGCTGCAAGTGAACTGCGTGGAAGGCATTGAAGCCAACACCAGCCTGCTGGATGCGCGCATTGCCGAATCCGTGACGCTGGTGACCGCCTTGAACCCCATGATTGGCTATGAAAAGGCCGCCAAAATTGCCAAGACCGCCATTGCTTCGGGCAAGCCGATTGCCGTGGTGGCGGAAGAGCTGGGCATCATGAGCCAGACACAAATGAAGTCGCTGCTGGTAGCTGACAAACTGACCACGCCCGGTGCCCTGACCGCAGAAACTGTGTAAGCCACACCATTTTCAAGCGCCCATGAAAAAAGCCATGACCTGAACCGTCATGGCTTTTTTGCGTTGGAAGAGGTCAGCCTGGCTGACGCAGGGCAAACCGAGGCTTAGCCTTCGGTGCCGGTGGCCGCGTCATCGATGCCGCGCACGCTCTCGCGGCCATTCTTGTCGCGCACTTTGTCCAAATCGGTTTCCACGGCGCGGCGCAGCTTTTCCAGCGCGGCGTTAAAGGCGTCTTTGACCTTTTCCGCCTCGGCATTCACCGCAATCGGAGGGCGGCCATTGGCCCGGGTCTCCAGCACACATTTCTTGCCGGGGCCGCCGGTGGCCTTGAGCGCATCCACGCCGGTGAGGAACACTTCCACACGCACCACGTACTCTTTCAGCCGAGACAACTTGGTGTTGATCTCTTCTTTGGCCCATGTTTCCAGCGAATCGCCGCCCTGGATGGTTGCGTCGGTATGGACTTGTACTTGCATGCTCTCTCCTTGTCACCAAATGCCGTGCCGTTGGTCGCACGGCGGGTTTTGCTGAGGCCAGCAGAAATCAGGTTGTGGCTACATCCTAGCAGTGCCGGGCGTGCTTGCAACCTGCTGCCTGACGTTGACAGTGTGGGGGCAAATCCGTGGCCTGCAAGTCAGCAGACCGCGGCATCTTGATCCGCATCAACCACCTTGCCGCCCGTCACCAGCGTAGGCCAGCGCACCATCCCCTTCGTTTTATATTGTTTTATTGCACGCAAAAAGATAGCTGCAACCCCATCACGCCCAGCGGCTGCCGCCACTCTCCTACATGACAAAACCGCAGCACCCGGTTACAACCAAGCCCATCCCCCTTGTTGTGCCTGCTGCCATGTCGCCTCCTGCCAAGCGCCGACTCAAGATCGGCTTGTCCGCCTGTTTCTCGCACGCCGACCCCAGCCGCCCGCTGTTTACGGGCAAAACCCTGCAATACGTCGAGCAGTCGATTGCACACTGGATCATGTCCAGCGGTGCGATGGTGGTGATGGTGCCCTGTCCCATGGGCGAGACCGCCAAGGGCGACGTCACGCTGGCCCATTACGCCGACTGGCTGGACGGCGTGGTCATGCACGGCGGCGCCGATGTCTGGCCTGGCAGCTATGGCGAAGAGCCGCTGCGCCCCGAATGGCTGGGTGACCGGGTGCGCGATCTGTACGACTTGGCCGTCGTCGAAGCCTTCAGCCAGGCTGGCAAACCCATTTTTGGCGTGTGCCGCGGGCTACAGCTGATCAACGTGGCGTTTGGCGGCACGCTCTACCAAGACATCCTCACGCAGGTGCCGGGCGCGCAAATCCACCGCAACGCCACCACCTATGACAAGCACCAGCACGATATTCACATCGTCAAAGGCTCGCGCCTGGCCCAGCTGTACCCCAACACCTATATGGCGCGGGTCAACAGCATCCACCACCAGGGCATCAAAACCGTGGCGCCAGAATTTGCCGTGGAAGCGTGGAGCGTGCCCGACCACATTCCCGAAGCCATTTACCGCCATGCCCCTGGCAAAAGCTATATTGCGGCCACGCAATGGCACCCGGAATTCAGCAACCCCGACAGCCCCATCATCGACAGCAGCGTGCTGCTGGGCGACTTTCTCTCCGCCTGCCAGCGCGCCAAATTTCAGCCGGTGGACGGGCACAGCCCCTTCCAGATTCGCGACCGGGCCTCGCGCCTGCTGCGCCGGGCCTTGTTGCGCAGGCAATAAAAAAGGAGCTAGCAGCGCTGGCAAATACTTGGATTTCAAATAAAAACAAGTTGAAAACCAATAAATACCAGCGTTAACAGCTCACTTTTATTTAAGGCTTGGTGGGAGATGGACTGCTGTCCGAAGCTGCCATGCCTGCCCGTGCAGCCGCCCTGCGCGCACGGCGTTTGCGCTCCCAGATCACAATGCCCGTCACCGACAGCATCACCACCATCACCCCCATGATGGACATCATGATGCGCCCGGGCAGGCCCAGAATGCGGCCCGAGTGCAGCGGCAGTTGCAGTTGCACAAACACATCGGCCGCCGTGCCGTGCCAGGGGCGGTAATTGCCCAGCACTTCCCCGTTGTCTGCACTGACGTAGATGTTGGACAGGCCCATGCCCATTGCCCCCATTTCATTGCTGGGGTCAAAGAACGAGATGTTGTAGAACGGGAAATCGCCGCCATACCAGATGCCGCCGGGTGGGTGTTCCAAGCCCAGCCGCACCCCTTCTGCCCGCGCAATCTCGATCGCCTGCGCAAACCCAATTTGGGGCTGGATAAAGCTGCCCCAAGGTGCGGGTTTGATGGTTTCATACGGCCCGGGCGTAGTGGTGGAGATCTGGCTCATCACCGGGTAGAACACTTCGCGGTACAGGTTCAGCGAGAACGATGTGAACGACACCACAATGATGATGAGCCACACCCACAGACCGCCTGCACGGTGCAAGTCAAAGTTCAGCTTGTAGCCTCCGGCACGCCAGCGCACCACCCACGACGGCTGCCAGCGCTGCCACCACGAGCGTGCCGGTTGCGCCGCACGGGCCGTGCGCGCAGCAGCCAGACGGCGCGGCAGCGTGAGGTACAAGGCCACAAAACTGTCAATCAACCACATCAGCGCAATGCCGCCCATCAACCAAAAGCCCCAGCGGTCACTGCCCCAGAACGCTGGCATGTGCAGGCTTTCGTGCAGATGGCGCAACCAAGGCATCAGGTTGCGGGTGCTGAGCGCCAGGCTTTTGGAGTCACGCACCCCGGTGACCTGCGCGGTCACGGGGTCTACAAACACATTGTTGTAGTTCAGCACATAGGGCTGGCCTGTGGCCGGGTTCTGCCGCGGGCGCACCAGAAACGATGCGGCATGGCCTTCTTCCAGCGCCAAGGTCATGTACGCCACCTCGGCACGCGGGTCGTGCGCCTCCACGGCAGCGGCCAGCGCCA
>JAFAGF010000058.1 GCA_023422975.1 Pseudomonadota bacterium | reverse complement strand
CTGCCAGATTGCGGTGCGATGTACCCGGTGGGCGTGCTGCCATGTCATCAGCCGTGAGATGGCTGTCGCAATGTCAGTGTGTATTCCAGTGCGGGCGCTACACTGACCGACTGCTTTTTTGATGGCTTTTTCACTTTCCCGCTATGCACGCAGCTTTTGGCTGGCTGGATGCGGTCATCCTTGGCTTGGTCCAGGGGCTGACGGAATTCCTGCCCATTTCTTCCAGCGCACACCTGCGCATCCTTGGCCCTCTTTTGCCCGGTGGCGCAGATCCGGGGGCTGCCTTTACGGCCATCACCCAGCTGGGGACAGAGTTGGCGGTGCTGATTTACTTTCGCAAAGACGTGGTGCGCATGCTGCTGGCCTGGTGCGCCAGCCTGCCAGTGATTGGCAGTCGCCAGCGTGGTGAGCCTTTATCCCAAGATGCCAAATTGGCTTGGCTGGTGGTGCTGGGCACCATCCCTATCTGTGTATTGGGCCTGCTGCTGCGCGACTGGATTGAAACCAGCTTCCGCACGCTGGTGGTGACGGCCACCATGCTGATCATGTTTGGTCTGTTGCTGGGCTGGGCTGAAAAGCGTGGCGCGCAAAGCCGTCAGATTGGTGACTTGGGCTGGAAGGATGGCTTTTTGCTCGGATTGGCCCAGGCCATGGCGCTGATTCCCGGGGTGTCGCGCTCCGGTGGCACGATTACTGCAGGCCTGCTGCTGGGCATGACGCGTGAGGCCGCAGCCCGGTTTTCGTTCCTGCTGGCCATTCCTGCGGTGCTGATGTCGGGCTTTTATATGCTGCTGTTCAAGCGCGAGCCCATGACCAGCGAGCAATGGGGGATGACCTTGACGGCGACGGTGGTGGCCTTCTTGGTAGGCTACGCCGTCATTGTTTGGTTTATGCGGCTGATCTCCAGCAAGGGCTTTGGCTTCTTCGTGATCTACCGCGTAGTTTTAGGGCTTGCCATCTTGCTAGGCCTGTACTTTGGATTTATCCATTAATCTTCTACCTGTTATTGTTTGCTAGAGCGAGTTTGAAAGGACGCTCAACACCATCATGGAAATTCCTATACTTATCGCCCTCATTCTTCTCAATGGCGTGTTTGCCATGTCTGAAATTGCGCTGGTGACAGCGCGCAAGGCACGGCTCCAAAAATTGATAGATGAGGGCGATACCGCCGCAGCTGCTGCGCTCAAGCTCGGCGAAGACCCTACGCGCTTTCTCTCCACCATCCAAATTGGTATCACCTCTATCGGTGTGCTGAACGGTATCTTTGGTGAAGCAGCGCTTGCGCAACCTATGTCCGTTTGGTTGGTAGAGATGGGAATGGCGGCTAACTACGCCAGCACCGTATCGACTGCGGTGGTGGTGGTCTTGATCACCTATGTCTCTATCGTGGTGGGTGAACTGGTACCCAAACGACTGGGGCAAACCAACCCTGAGTCCATTGCGCGGCTGGTGGCCAAACCCATCAACTTGCTGGCCAAGGTGACCAAGCCTTTTGTGCTGTTGCTGACCTCCTCGACCCAAGGTTTGCTGAGAATTCTGGGTGTGAAAGAGAGCAACGAATCATCGGTGACGGAAGACGAAATTCATGCTGTGCTGGCTGAAGGCACCACCTCAGGGGCGATCGAGCAAAACGAGCACACGATGATTCGCAACCTGTTCCGCTTGGACGATCGCCAGATCTCCTCGCTCATGGTGCCCCGCTCGGATGTGGTGTGCTTGGACGTGAGCCTGCCGTTTGAAGAAAACATGGCCATCGTCGAGTCGCACGACCACGCCCGTTACCCAGTGATTGATGGCAACTTTGAGAACCTGCTGGGTGTCATCAACTCCCGCCAGTGGCTGGCCAATGCCCTCAAAGGCAAGCGCGATCTTCTGGAGTCCAAAGAGCTGATTCACAAGCCCATCTACATTCCCGAAACCATCACGGGTATGGAGTTGCTGGAGAACTTCAAGATTTCGGGCTCGGCCATGACTTTTGTGATCGACGAGTACGGTGAAGTGCAAGGCATTGTCACCGTGCGTGACGTGACCGAAGCCATCACCGGCGAGTTTGTGACTGAAGACCCGAGCGATGCATGGGCGGTGCAGCGCGATGACGGCAGCTGGCTGCTGGACGGTCACATTCCGATTGTGGAACTCAAAGACCGCCTGGGTCTGAAGACGGTGCCCGAAGAGGAAAAAGGCCGCTACCAAACCCTGAGCGGTATGTTGATGCTGCTGACCGGCAAGCTGCCTTCGGAGACCGATAAAGTGGTCTGGGAGAGCTGGGAGTTTGAGGTGGTGGACATGGATGGCAAGATCATCGACAAGATCCAGGCCACCAAAATTGAAGAGCCCCCCATCGACATGGCGCAGGAACCATAAACAGCGCATGTCACGTAAAAAGCAGCCTCAGGGCTGTTTTTTTTTACTCTTCATGCAGGCGATGTCGGTGAGGGCATGGCCTTGCTAACCCCATCGGCAGCCTTACGTTGGCGAAACCCCAAAGCGGGTGCGCAATGCAGGCAGTACCTGCTCCTCCAGCAGCGGGGCTAAATGCGACTGCGCAGGGTCATGGATATCGATCCATTGCATGGCCGCAATTTCAGCGGCAATTTGCAAGGACGGTCGCTGCGCGAGCGTGGCTACAAACACATGGGCCTGTACGCGGGTGTTGGCTTCGTTGGCAGCCTGGTTTTCAAAGTGGGCCAAAGGGGTCAAAAGATCGGCAGGTGCCGTCCATTGCAGCTCTTCCTGTAGCTCTCGCAACAGGGCCTGCAGGGGCGTTTCTGCGCCATCCAGTTTGCCGCCGGGCAACATCCAAAACTGGCTGCCGCGTTTGCGTACCACCAGCAATTGGTGCTGCGCAGTCACAACGCAGGCGGTGGCAATCAACAGCGTTTGCATGGGGTGTGTGTCCTTAGCGCATGCGCTTGTCACCATAGGCACACCAGCCGGGCTTGGGGCCTTTCTTGGGGTGCAGGCGGCAGGTTTCAGGGCGCTTGTCGTACACCGTACAGCGGCGGGTGTGCGCGTCCAGAAAATTACAGTCCCCGCTGGCGCGGCGCGCCATGGTGAAGATATTGTGCTTGGGGTTGTAGTGGTCGATGAGCTTGGCTTTGAGCAGGCGTTTGGCAATCAGTTTGTGGTCCACATTGTCGACTTCAAATTGATCTACCAGCTCCAGGCGCACCAGGTCCGTCAGCTGTACTTCCAGCGGCATGGTGCAGCAGTTGGCACCGCAGGTGTTGCACATGCCAGCCTTGTATTTGCTCCATGTCTCGAGGCGGTCAACGTCCACAATGCGAATGGCGGGTTTCATGGGAAAAGCAAAGGCTGCATGGTGCAGCCTGTTTGAATACTATGAAAAAAGTAGCTGTTAGCGTTCGAATCAATTGGATTTCGTTGCGAAAAGCATCTGAAGTATTGATAGGTAGAGCGCTAATTGCTCACAGAAAGTGAGCGTGCCACATACGCCATCGCGTGCAGTGCAGCCAGTGGCGCAGCAAATATAACCAGCTTGGGCTATCTGTGGCGGCAGCGGCTTAGAAAACCCAACCCAGATCGATACCGATTTCCTGCGTGGTGTTCTTGGGTTCGGTATAGCGCATGCCAGAAGGTGAGGTCACCGTGTCGGAGGCACCGATGCGCAGGTAGCGCCAAAACGGGCGTACCGTTATGCCTGAGCCATCAGCACGCACCTGCTGGAAGCTGGCGGAAACATCAATACCGCGACCACGATCTTGTTGGAGGCGCAAACCACCTTCCAGACCGGCTTTTTGCGTGCCATCCAGCAGATGCAGATAGCGCAAAGTGGGAGTGAGATACCAAGCGCTGGACAGGGCAAAACGATGCTCGGCCCCCACCGTAGCGAAGTAGCCCGTGTTGCTGCGGTGGTAGCCACCGGGGATTTGCTGCAGGTCGTCTGTCAGCCTGCGTGCGAGCAAGCCGGCGGACAATGCGCTGCCTTGCCAAGTGGCGGGCATGAAGATGATCTCGGCCTGCATCTGCACTTTGTCACGGTCAATGCCGCTGGCGCGCAGGCTGCCGTAACTGCCTCCGAGTGCAGAGCCGGTGTATTTGCTGTCGCCACGCGCGTATTCGGCACTCAGGCGAGCCAGCCACTGCGGGTCGAGCGCCATCGTCAGGCGCCCTTGGATGCCTGCCATATGGGCTTTTTCTTGCATCACGCGCGCACCGCTGACTTCTTCCCGGTAGGTCTCTTGATAGGCGGTCAAGCCCATCTCAAACTGCAATCCGTGAATGGATGTGCTGCGCACAGGCGCTGAGGGCTGGGCCTGTACCGCCATGGTCGAGACGGTCAGCCATGCGCAGGTCAGCGCAGAGAAGACAGTAGAAAGTGAAGCTGATGAGAGCATGGCCATCCTGCAGTTCAATGAAGAAAGGCTGATGCGCTGGTGCGCATCAACCGCATGCCTTCACTTCATAAAACACAGGCACTGCCGCGCATGTCAGCCAAAGGCATGCGCGGGATAAAAGGTTATGGCGACTGGTGTACGCCCACCAAAAACTGGCTGCATACCGATTCGGGGGAAGCCTTGGCCACGGCTTCGGGTGCGATGCTCAGTTTGCTGGCGACCGAGCTGTATTGGCGCTTGAGGGTGCTGCCGGACAACACACCCAGTGAGCGCACTTGCTGCGGCGTCAACATCTGCGCTTTCACGGCTTCTTGCATGGCCACGCAGACGCTGCTGGTGGTGTCATAACGCGCCACGGTGTTGGCATAGAAAAAATAGCCCCCCGCCAAGCCCAGCAAGGCGGTAAGGAAAGCAATCAGTGCAACTTTGGCAGGGGACATGGCAGGCAACCGCGCAAGCGGTGGTTAGACAGACAGAGGATTAATCACGCTTGGCGCGCAGTACTTTGCCATCGGCAGCATCGAGCTTGACTTCCATGATGGTGTGGTCGGCTTGCAGCACATCAACTTGGTAGCTGACCGTACCCCAGTGGTTATCCAGCTCTGCTTTGACCGCCTGACCGGCTGTATGGCGCTTGGCAGCTTGAACAGCCTGAACGATATCGATTTTGGCGGCCTGTGCACGTTCGAGGTCTTTGCGCTTGGCCTTGCCATCGTTTTGGTGTGTGCGTGCCTGGCCGTTGCTGCCATCTACCCACACTTCCACGCTGTCGTTTTGTGGGGTCAGCACAGTGGCTTCATAGCGCACACCAGCGCCCTCGCCGTCGTCCAGTTCAATCTCGATGACTTTGCCCGGCACAGCCTGGGTGGCGTGGGCAACGGCCTGTTCCAGACTCACCTTCAGGGGGGCGGTCAGGGCTTGCCACTGGGCGGGAGATTTGGCGTGTGCGCCCAGCGCCAGGCAGGTGGCGGCGACGGCAAACAGGGAACGTGTAGAGACAGAGAGAGTCATGGTTGGCATCCTTTCAAACAAAGTTATCACGCTGGCACCGTAAGCCCTGCAGTGCCAGCGGCCTGTGGGACGTGTTCGCAAATGCTGGCCTCCACGCAAGTCTGGTGCATGGGGACGACGGAACGTGCACTCATGGTGCGCGGACTGTGCATGCCATCCATAAATAGGCGCACCCCAGGCATTTTTCAATGTGGAGCAGCATCTGAAAAGCTGGCATGGCGTTTGCATTGATTGCTCTCAAGTGCTTGTGTACTAGCTTGTATTCAAGCGCGGCACGCTTTTTATCTGGCCTTCAATCACAAAGGATTTGCCATGCTGTCTCGCCGCCTTTTGCTCGCTTCTCTGACCTCTTCTGCACTGGCTTTGTCAGTGGCTGCACCCACAGTGGCACACGCGCAGGACAAGGTCATCAAGGTGGGCACACTCAAGCTGATTCATGGCATCACGCCCTACTTCTATGACAAATTCACCCCGGCGGGCTACAAGATTGAAGTGATTCCGTTTGAGACTCCGACCGATGGAAAAAATGCGGTGGTCACCAAATCGGTGGACTTTGGCACCTATGGCCTGGCCGCAGCCACGCTGGGGGCTGCTGCGGGTGAGCCGGTAGTCATCGTCGCCCCCACCTGTAATGGCGGCATGGCGATTGTGGTGGGCAAAAACAGCGGCATTGGCAGCTTCACAGCGCTGAAAGGCAAGCGCATTGGCATCTTGCCCGGCTCCACCCAGGAGGCGGTGTTCAACGACCGCCTGCAGTCCGAAGGCATGACCATCAAGGATGTGAAGTCCGTGCGTGTGTCCTTCAGTGAGATGGCGGGCGCTTTGGAGCGCGGCGACATTGACGCCTACGTGGGTGCCGAGCCCGGCCCCTCCATCAGCGTGACGCGCGGCGTCGGCAAGGTGCTGGAGTTCCCCTACTCCACTCCCACCGGCAAGGTGAACATGGTGATGACCACGCATGCCGATACGGTCAAGAAAGATGCGGAACTGACCAAGGTGTTTCTGGACATTCACCGCAAGGCATCGGAATACGCTATGGCCCATCGCAACGAACTGGTGCAGATGGCCGGTGCCAAGCTGGGCTTTCCTGCCGACGTAGCCAATCTGGCCGCTGAGAACGTAGAGCTGACATGGAAGATTGATGAAGACTGGATCAAGCGCAGCAAGTACTACGGTGCGTTGATGCTGGAGCGCAAGCAAATCCGCAAGCTGCCCGACTACAGCAGCTTCATCGTGACCGGCTTGAACCCGCAGTAACGCGCAGCAGCGCAGTGGCGGTGATGGCTGCTGCGCTGGCACATGTTTGATCGTGCTTTTTGCCAGTTTTTGGAATTTTTGCCATGTCCTCTTCCACCCTTGACCCCCACGTGCGCGAAGCACCAGACACTGCGGCAGCGCCAGACCGTGCGGCGGCGGCATGTGTCGCTGAACTTATGGTGCCGCCCCAGCCCAGCGTTGCCAAAGTCTGGATGACCACCTGGCTGGTGCCTGCTGTGCTGCCCTTGTTGCTGCTGCTGGCCTGGGATGTTGCGGTGCGTGCCAGCGGAACCATGCTGATTCCTTCACCCAAGGAAGTGGGGTTGATGCTGTGGGACTTCGCGTTTGGCGGCATCTATGACGATGCCTTCAGCGAAACCCTGGGCGTGCACTGGCTGCAATCCATGTCGCGGGTCTATGGGGCTTTTGCATTGGCGGCGCTGGTGGGCATTCCCTTGGGCTTGGTGATTGGCAAAAACGCGGCCATACGCCGTTTTGTCGACCCTACGCTGCAAATGCTGCGCCCCGTGCCGGTCACTGCTTGGCTGCCCCTGTCCATGATCTTTTTTGGGGTGGGCCCCAATGCCGCCATCTTCTTGGTGTTCTTGGGCGCGTTCTTTCCCATCGTCATCAACACCACCTTTGGTGTGAAGTCGGTGGAGCCGCGCCTGTTTGAAGCGGCAGCCATGCTGGGCTGCAAGGGCACTTCGATGTTCCGCCAAGTGGTGCTGCCCGCGGCCATGCCTTCCATCTTTAACGGCCTGCGCCTGGGGCATGGCATTGCATGGTTTCTGATCGTGGTGGGCGAGATGACAGGCGTGCCCGAAGGTCTGGGGGCCGCCATCATGGACGGGCGCATGCTCTCGCGCACGGATGTGGTGATTGCGGGCATGGTCGTCATCGGCTTCACCGGCTTTGTCACCGACCGTTTGCTGGTCATCCTCAATAACCGTTTGCTCAAGTGGAGCCCGCAGCACAATGTCTGAAATCCTTGCACACCGCACTCCTGCCCCCATTCTGGACATTGCCAACGTCAGCAAAGTCTTTCACCTGAATGGCCGGCCGATTCACGCCTTGAAAGATGTGAATCTCCAGATCCAAAAGGGCGAATTCATTTGTCTGATTGGTGCATCTGGCTGCGGTAAATCGACGCTGCTGCGCATCATGGGGGGCTTTGAAAAAGTCTCCACTGGTGTAGCCAAGATGTACCACACGCCGATCAGTGAACCCGGCCCCGACCGGGGGATGGTGTTTCAGGACTATGGCCTGTTTCCGTGGCTCACGGTGCGCCAGAACATTGCCTTCGGCCCCAAGCAACGTGGGCTGCCAGAGGCCAAGCTGCAAGAAGTGTCCAGCTACTACTTGAACATGGTGGGCCTGACCAAGTTTGCGGATCACTTTCCCAACCAGCTCTCTGGCGGAATGAAGCAGCGCGTATCGATTGCGCGTGCGCTGGCCAACGACTGTGAAGTGCTGTTGATGGATGAACCCTTTGGCGCCCTGGATGCGCTCACACGCGAGGTGCTGCAACAGGAGCTGCTGGACATCTGGGCCAAAACCAAGCTCACCGTGATCTTTGTGACCCACGCCGTAGAAGAAGCGGTGCTGATGGCAGACCGTGTGGTGGTCATGACCGCAGGCCCTGGCCGGGTGGAGCGCGACTACCGCATTCCGCTGGAGCGTCCGCGCCATATCACCGCGCCGGAATTCAATGCAGTGCGGCAGGAGCTGACAGAGATGCTCAGCAGCCACGTGGCCCACCACACGAAAGCGGCGTGATGCTGGATCATTTGTTGCACCTGAATGCGGCAGCGCGCAAGGCTGCCTATGACAACACCAGCGCCGTCACCAACAGCGCTGCACAACTGGCCGATTTTGAAGCGCGCAGTGCCGCGCTGGTGCAGCACACCAAGGGCCATCTCGATGTGGTGTACGGGCCGCAAGCACGGCAGCAATTTGATTTTTTTCAAGGATCCCATGGCGCGGCTACTCTGCTATTTATTCATGGTGGCTACTGGCAAATGCGGCACAAAAACACCTTCCGTTTTGTGGCCGAAGGTGCGCTGAAAAATGGCTTGAATGCAGCATTGCTGGGCTACACCTTGGCACCGCAGGCCACGCTGACGCAGATCGTGCAAGAGGTGTTGCACGGCATTGCAGCAGTGCGTGTCCATGCGCTGCAACAAGGTGGTGCCGATCGTTTGCTGCTGTGTGGCTGGTCGGCAGGCGGGCATCTGACGGCCATGGGCTTGCATGCACCGGGTGTGGTGGCTGGCCTGGGCATCAGCGGCATCTATGACCTCGGCCCCATCCAGCACAACGCTTTGAATGCAGCGCTGCAGCTGTCAGACACCGAAGTGCAACTGCTCAGCCCGCTGCGTTTGCCGGTGGTGCACAAACCCTTTATCACTGCGTATGGCACGGCCGAGCTGGTGCAGCTGCAACGGCAAAGCCAGGCGTTTGCGCAGTACCGCCAAGGCTTGCCACAAGATGCGTTGTTGCCGATACATGGCGCAGACCATTTCAGTATTTTGAATGCCTTGGCGCAGCCCGATGGCGCTTTGCTCGATGCTTTGCTGGCGTATCGCTGAATCGCTACCCAACACGCAGATCGGCAAGTCAAAAGTTCTCAGTACGAATAAATTTTTGGTAGCTGCTGGCGCTTATTCTGCAAGCGCTAGCACCACTTTTTGCTTGGCATTTTGCAGCATGTGCAGGGTGATGTTTTTGACCTCATCACGGCTGACACGGATGTGCTTTTGCAGCAAAACCTTGGCTTGCAAACCATCACGTTGCAGCAGCGCTTGCAGAATGCGGCTGTGCTCGTCATAGGTCACATCAATGCGGTAGTCGCGCGTGAATTCCAGGCGTCGAACGATGCGAATGCGGTCGGTGATATCGCGGTGAATGCGCGCCATCTCCAAGTTGCCGCAAGCCTGCAGCAAAGCCATGTGAAAGTTCTCATCATGGCGTGAAACCACGCTTTTTTCCGACAGCCGATCTGCAACCGGAATGCACCACAGCGCGGTCAGTGCATGCAGCCGTGGTGCAAGGTCTGGTGCAGCCACCAGCAAGTCCACCGCAGCGCATTCCAGCACCGCACGCACGTCATACAGCTGCTCAAACACGGCAAAGTCCAGCTGGTTGACCACCCAGCCCATCTTCGGAAAAACGGAGATATAGCCTTCGCGCTGCAGCCGTACCAAGGCTTCGCGCACGGGCGTGCGGCTCATGCCCAGTTGCTGGCCCACCTCGCTTTCACTGAAACGGTCTCCGGGCACGTAATGAAAATTGTCCAGGGCCTGGCGCAATTTTTCATACGCGACAGAAGCAAGGCTGGTAGCAGACATACAGGGGTTCCTCAGGGATCATCTAGAACGCGGCAGCGCACGGGAAGCCGCGCGCTTTCGGGGCATTACTGGGCCTTGCAATAGGCGCGCCAGCCGCCAAACTCGGAGATGTCTTGGGCCTGTGCCAGCGCAAAGCCTTCGCAGATAAAACCTTTCACGCTGCGCCCGTCCTGCAAGCGCACCGTGCCAATGCCCAAAGGGGCTGGTACACCGGCCATAAAGCGGCCCCAATGTGCCAGCGGCACGTCCCACACTTCCACGGCAATAGCAACACCCTGTGCCGCATCGCTGACTTGTGCCAGCCCGGGCTTGGCCGGCACGGTGCCCTGCAGGGCATACAGGCGATAGTGGGGTGCCGTGTGGGTGGCCTCTCGAAAGCGCGCACCGCAGGCTTGTAGCTCATGGTTGAGCGGCATGCCGCGCAGATGCGCACCCACCACCGCCAAGGCGAGGGTCTCGCCCTGCGTGGGAACGCGCCATGCCGGTAAAGGCGCTGTGGCGCTGCTGCGCAAGCCGGTTGCGCCTGCGCACAGATTGGCCTGCGCTTCCAGTTGCTGTGCCCAGCGTACCAAGTCGGGTTCGCGCCATGCGGGGGCAATCAAGGTAATGCCAAAGGGTAGTCCATTGGGCAGTTGGGATGCAGGAATCGCAATCGCTGACCAACCCAGCAAATTCACAAAATTGGTGTACGTGCCCATCTCGGAATTCACCGCGATGGGGCCTGCTTGCACTTCGGCAATCGAAGGGTGGCGCGGAGCGCTGGGCACGCAAAGCACATCGACCATGTCCCAGATTTTTTCGGCCTGTTGTTTCAAGTCTTGCAGCTTGTATTGCGCAGCAAAAGTGTCGGCTGCGTTAAAGCGCTGGTGCACGTCCAGCACCTGCTGAATCACAGGCAACAGCGCTTCAGGCTGCTGCTCATAAATGCTGCGCGCACCGACCACGCGCTCCGCCACCCAAGGGCCGTAATACAGCAGATTGGCTACCTCAAACAGCGTATCAAAAGCCAGCGTTTGCACACCGACAGTTTGGGACTGCAAGCGCTCAATAAAGGCTGTGAATGCAGCTTCGTAATCGGCCGAAAGTTTGCGTTCATCTGGCACGGCCACACGCAGGCTGGACAGCGCCTGTGGCTTGTCCACAAATGGGCGTGAACGCGCATAGCTGTCGACGCCATCTGTGCCTTCCATGAGGCTCATCACCAGCGCGCTATCGGCCACATTCAGGGCCAGCACGCCAATGCAATCGAGCGTGCGGCAGGCTGGCACCAAACCAGTGCTAGGCACAGCACCGGGCGTGGGCTTGAGGCCCACGATTTGATTGAACGCAGCGGGCACACGGCCCGAACCGGCGGTGTCAGTCGACAGCGCAAACGGTACCAAACCGCGCGCGACCACCGATGCGGAACCGGAGCTGGAACCACCCGAAATGAGGTTGCTGTCAAAGGTGTTGGGCACCACGCCGTACGGTGAACGTGTGCCGACCAAGCCGGTGGCAAACTGGTCTAAGTTGGTCTTACCCAACACGATGGCACCGGCTTGTTTGAGGCGCTTCACAGCTTCGGCATCGTGCAGTGCATCGTGGGCAAATGCAGGGCAGGCTGCAGTGGTGGCAAAGCCCGCCACATCAATGTTGTCCTTGACCGCAAATGGAATGCCATACAAAGGCAGCTGCGTGCGGCCTACCGTGGCTTCGAGTGCCATGAGCGCGTCGATTTGGGACTGCAGTTGTGCGGCCGTGGCAATGCTGATCCACGCCGTGTCATCTGTCTGCAAAGCCTGGCGCTGCTGCTCCAGCAAGGCAGCCGGGTCTGCGCCCTCTTCGTAGGCGCGCTTCCAATCGTCGAATGTGCCAATCAGCATGATGAATACCTATTTGTATACAAGATGTTGGTGATAAGCACTTTGCATGCCAAACAAACGAAGAGTTTTCAGTAAAGCGCGTGAGGTTTAGATGTTCATTGTTTTGTAGTCCATTGGATAAAGGTGGCACATAGCTTGCTTGTATACCGGCATGTACACCGCTTAAGAGCAGGCTGAGTTCTGTATTTAGCGATGTTTCCGCCACGTCAGTACTGGGAGTTTTGGATGTCGTCAATGGATCGAATCAATCGTCGTTCTTGGATTAAGGGGATGAGTGCAGCTGGAGCCGGATTGGCGTTTGGTAGTGCTTCAGGCCTAGCTTTCGCGCAGGCAGAAAAGAACATCACTATTGGTATGGTGTATGTCGGACCTCGTGATGACTTTGGCTACAACCAAGCGCACTACGAAGCTGCGCAAGAAATTCGCAAAATGCCAGGCATCAAGATGGTTGGTGAAGAAAACGTGCCTGAAACGCAAGCAGCTCAAAAGAGCATGCAAGGCATGATTTCGCAAGACGGTGCGAACCTCTTGTTTCCCACCTCGTTTGGTTATTTCAACCCACATGTGCTGGAGGTAGCTAAGAAGAACCCCAGTATCCGCATCGCGCACTGCGGTGGTTTGTGGGAAGAAGGCAAGCATCCAAAGATGGTTGGCAGCTATTTCGGTTACATCGAAGAATGCCAGTATCTCAACGGTGTGATCGCTGGCCACATGACCAAGTCCAAGAAGATTGGTTTCATTGCAGCTAAGCCGATCCCACAGGTGCTGCGCAACATCAATGCGTTCACGCTAGGTGCGCGCTCGGTTAACCCTGACATTACCTGCTCGGTGGTATTTACGGGTGATTGGTCGATGCCTGTGAAGGAAGCAGAAGCGACTAACAGCTTGGCCGATCAAGGTATTGACGTGTTCACCATGCACGTGGACTCGCCCAAGGTGATCGTGGAAACCGCTGCCCGACGCGGCAAGTTTGTGTGCGGCTACCACGCTAGCCAAGCCAAGTTGGCCCCCAACGCTTATCTGACTGGTGCTGAGTGGAACTGGGTGACGCCTTACAAGCAAATCGTGGAAGCCGCTCAGGCTGGGAAGCCACATCCGAACTTCTTGCGTGGTGGCTTGAAGGAAGGCTATGTGAAGACCTCAGCTTACGGTCCGATGGTGACAGAAGGTGCGCGCAAGCAAGCCGATGCCGTCAAGGCTTTGATGCTCAATGATCAGTTCAGCATCTTCAAGGATGGTTTGAAGGACAACACCGGCAAGGTGGTGGTGCCCAAGGGTAAGTCCATCCATCAAACCGATGTCGTGTTGGAGCAAATGAACTACCTCGTTGAAGGTGTGATCGGCAAGGTCTAAGGCTGGATGCCGAAAGGAGAGGAGGGGTCATGAACGCTCCACGTTGGGTCACTGTGTTTGACAGTGTGGTGTTGCCCGTGTTGGCTTTGGCCGGGGCGGTGCTGTTGTTCGGTGCATTTGTCGGTTTTGGAGGCACCGATCCAGTCGAAGCATGGACTTTGCTGTTCAAGGGTGCATTTGGCGATGCCTTTGCATGGCAGAACACGTTACAGCGTGCGGCCCCTTTGATGCTGACGGCTTTATGTGTGGCCCTGCCAATGCAAGCGGGGCTTACTGTGATCGGTGGTGAAGGTGCACTGGTGTTGGGTGGATTGGCGGCTGCTGGTTTGCCTTACTTGATGGCACCACCTTCCGGTCCAATGGGTACGGCAGCAGTGTTGATGGCAGGGGCGTTTGCGGGCGCTTTGTGGATTGGCTTGGTGGGGGCCATGCAGCAGTATCGCGGCGTCAATGAAACTATCAGTTCTTTGTTGATGGGGTATTTGGCAGTGGGTTTATTCAAGCATCTGGTTGAAGGCCCGATGCGTGATCCAGAAAGTTTGAATAAGCCATCGACTTTGCCTTTGCCGGAAGACGTTTTGATGGGAATGATCCCTGGTCAGGATGTGCACTGGGGCTTGGTCTGGGGCGCTGTAGTGTGTGTGATCGCAGGCATTTGGCTGTTTGGTTCGACCCATGGCTTTGCTACCCGCGTGGTGGGAGGTAATGCCCGTGCTGCACGTTTGGTAGGTTTGCCCAGTCGCCGTTTGGTGATCACGGCCTGCGCTTTGGGTGGTGCTGCAGCAGGCTTAGCCGGTGGCATTGAAGTGGTTGCGGTGCACAACGCGGCCAATGCTTCACTCATTGCAGGTTTGGGCTACACGGGCATCTTGGTGTCGTTTGTGGCGCGCCATAACCCATTGGCAATCATCCCTGTGGCCGTGTTGTTCGGTGGTTTTGGGGCTGCGGGCAGCATGTTGCAGCGTCGCTTGGATTTGCCTGATGCATCGGTGTTGGTGCTGCAAGGTTTTGCCTTCGTGTTGATCTTGGCTGCGGAAGCCTTGCGTGGGCGTTTAGCCGTGAAGTTGGCGCAGCGCAGTGCGTTGCGTGCGGAGGCTGTATGACAGACATCTCGATTTGGATGGATGTGTTGATCGCCGTATTGGGCGGAGCCATCCGGGTAGGTACGCCATTTTTGTTTGTGAGCTTGGGTGAGTGTCTCACCGAAAAAACAGGCCGAGTGAACTTGGGTCTGGAAGGGGTTTTGGTGTTGTCTGCCATGGCCGGGTTTGGTGGCAGTTACCTCAGTGGTTCACCTTGGATTGGGGTATTGGCAGCCGGTGCGTGTGGTGCGTTGTTGGCAATCTTGCATGGTTTCTTGTGCTCACTGCCCAAGGTTAGTGATATCGCTACCGGCATTGCCTTGATGCTATTGGGTGTGGGCTTGGCGTTCTATTTTGGCAAGGGCTTGATTCAGCCGCAGGCTGTGCAAATCCCATCGATTGAATTGGGTGCTTGGAGCGAATCAGCGCAAGTGCAATCGGCGCTGCGCATCAATGCATTGTTCCCGATCGGCGTGGCTTTGGCGGTGCTGATGGCATGGATGCTCAAGCACACGCGTTGGGGATTGATTTTGCGCATGGCTGGGGATAGCACAGATGCCGCAAGAGCCTTGGGTTACTCGGTGAACAGTGTGCGCGTATTAGCAACCACAGTGGGCGGTTTTATTGCCGGCATTGGCGGTGCATCGCTGTCTTTGTACTACCCAGGTAGCTGGAACGAAGGTCTTTCAAGTGGGCAGGGTTTGATTGCGGTGGCATTGGTGATTTTTGCGCGCTGGCGTCCGATGCAATGCTTGGGTGCAGCCCTGATCTTTGGTGGTGCTGGTGCAGTTGGTCCAGCTTTGCAATCAGTCGGTATCAGCGCGGGTTACCACCTTTTCAATGCCATGCCCTATGCCTTGACCTTGTTGATCTTGTTGTGGAGCTGCAGCCCAAAACGTTCGCTGCAAGGTGCTCCGATGGAATTGAAGTTGGCCCGTTGATGCGTGTGTGTGATGAAGGATTGAAGTAATGAGTGGTTTGAGTGGTTTGAATAAGGCGCCCAATGGTGTGGTGCTAGGGTTGGTGCAATTGCAATTGCCGGTGGTTGAGACCACTGAACAACTGGCTTCACAAACACAGCGCATCGTCGATATGGTGGGCAAAGCACGCCGCAGCTATCCCGGCATGGACCTGGTGGTGTTCCCGGAATACGCCTTGCATGGCTTGTCGATGAACACGGCCGACGAGCTGATGGTGACCTTGGATGGCCCAGAAGTGGCCGCGTTCAAGGCCGCGTGCATCGAGCACAAGATCTGGGGCTGCTTCTCGATCATGGAGAAGAACCCAGATGGCAACCCCTACAACACCGGCATCATCATCGATGACCAAGGTGAGTTAAAGCTCTACTACCGCAAGTACCACCCTTGGATTCCGGTGGAAGCTTGGGAGCCCGGCAACATGGGGATCCCCGTCATCACCGGGCCCAAGGGTGTGAAGCTGGCGCTGATCATCTGTCACGATGGCATGTTCCCCGAGATGGCGCGTGAGTGTGCTTACAAGGGTGCCGAAGTGATGCTGCGCACCGCAGGCTACACCGCCCCGATTCGCCATTCTTGGCAAATCACCAATCAGGCCAACGCCTTCCAGAATCTGATGGTGACGGCCAGCGTATGCCTGTGCGGCAGCGATGGCACGTTCGATTCGATGGGCGAGGCCATGGTCTGCAACTTCGATGGCACGGTGATGGTGCAAGGTGGCGGTCGTCCTGATGAAATCGTGTGCGCCGAAGTCCGCCCCGATTTGATCCGCGAAGCGCGTGAGCACTGGGCGGTGGAAAACAACATCTACCAGCTCTACCACCGTGGCTACGTGGCTGTGAAGGGCGGCGCACAAGACTGCCCTTATACCTTCATGCATGACATGGTCAACGGCCGCTTCAAGCTGCCGTGGGAAGACAAGGTCGTGCACACCGATGGCCAATCGTGTGGCTTTGCCGCGCCCACTCGAACTTATGTGGGCAATGTGCCGAATCTTTTGACACCTCAAGAGCGTGCAGCAGACGCCAAGGAATGAGCATGACAACTTTTGTGAACGCCCAACCTTACAACTGGCCTTATGACGGCCAACTTCGGCCAGACAACACGGCGCTGGTCATCATCGACATGCAAACCGACTTCTGCGGCGAAGGCGGCTATGTGGACAAGATGGGCTATGACATCTCGGCCACCCGTGCGCCGATTGAGCCCATCAAGCGCTTGTTGGCCGAAGCCCGCCGTGTGGGCATGCACGTGATCCACACCCGTGAAGGCCATCGCCCTGACCTGAGCGATTTACCGGCCAACAAGCGTTGGCGCTCGCGCCAGATTGGTACGAATGGCGTGGGCATTGGCGATGTGGGCCCTTGTGGCCGCATTCTGGTGCGTGGCGAACCCGGTTGGGACATCATCCCTGAACTGTATCCCGTTGATGGCGAGCCCATCATCGACAAGCCCGGCAAAGGCTCGTTTTACGCCACCGACCTGGAGATGATCCTCCACACACGCGGCATTCGCAACCTGATCCTCACTGGCATCACCACCGATGTGTGCGTGCACACCACCATGCGTGAAGCCAATGACCGCGGCTTTGAATGCGTGATGTTGACCGACTGCACCGGTGCCACCGATCCCGGCAACCACGCGGCCGCTTTCAGCATGATCAAGATGCAAGGCGGTGTGTTTGGGGCTGTGTCCGATTCAGAGGCGGTGATCGCGGCCTTGAAGGCTTGCTAAGCAGGAGCAAAAGCATGAGCGCGCTGGCCTTGTCTACTTATGAGCTCACCAAGCGCTTTGGTGCCTTCACGGCGCTGGGTGGGGTGTCTTTGAATGTGCGTCCCGGTACGGTGCACGCTTTGTTGGGCGAGAACGGCGCGGGCAAAAGCACTTTGGTGAAAGCCTTGGTGGGCTATCACCAGCCTGACGATGGCGCCATTTTGGTCGATGGCCGTGAGCAGGCCATCACCTCGCCGGTGGTGGCGCGCCAGTTGGGCATCGGGATGGTCTATCAGCACTTCACCGTGGTGCCGGGCATGACCGTGGCCGAGAACCTGTTGCTGGGGCGTGGTGAGTTGCCTGCGGTGATCCCATGGAAAAAGGTGCGTGCGGAGTTGGAGGCTTTCATGGCCACCACGCCTTTCAAGCTTGACTTGGATGCGCGGCCCATGGATTTGTCGGCGGGAGAAAAGCAAAAGCTTGAGATCCTCAAGCAACTGTTTTTGAAGCCCCGCTTGTTGATTTTGGATGAACCCACTTCGGTGCTGACGCCACAAGAGGCCGACGAAGTGCTGGGTGAGTTGCGTGACCGAGCGCATGCGGGCGATGTGAGCATCATTTTGATCACGCACAAGTTCCGCGAAGTGATGTCGGTGGCCGATGACGTGAGTGTGCTGCGTCGTGGTCGACTCATGGGTAGCCACCGTGTGGCCGATGTGACGCCAGCCCAGCTTGGCGCTGAGATGATGGGGCAGGTCAATTTGGAAGCCTCAGTAGAGGCTGACAAGCCTGCACCCAGTACCGAAGGCACCGCCAGCCGTGGTTGGGCACGCAAGTCGCATCCAGATGCCTTGACGCGCCTGCGCATTGAGTCATTGCATGTGATGGGCGATCGCGGTGAGCGTGCCGTGCAAGACCTGAGCCTGTCGGTCAAAGCCGGTGAAATCGTGGGCGTGGCCGGTGTGTCAGGCAACGGTCAGCGGGAGTTGATGGAAGCTTTGGTGGGTCAGCGTGAAAGAACCTCTGGCAAGGTTTGGATCGATGATGAAGCTTACTTGGCGCGTCGTGACCAAAACCAACGCATGCACGTGCGCAGCTTGCCTGAAGAGCCTTTGCGCAATGCCTGTGTGGGTGAACTCAGTGTGGCGTTGAACATGGGGTTGCGCCGATTTGATCAGGCTCCTGCCGCCAAGGGCGGTTGGCTTAGCCGTGGTGTCTTGCGTGAACGTGCGCGGGCATTGATCTCTGAGTACGGCGTCAAAACCCAAGGTGAAGACGCACCAATTGCATCCTTGTCGGGGGGCAATGTGCAGCGTGCCGTGTTGGCGCGCGAGCTCGATGGTGACGTGCGTGTGCTGCTGGTGGCCAATCCGGTGTTTGGCTTGGACTTTGCCGCCGTGTCAGAAATTCATGGCCGCATCATGGACGTGCGCAATCAAGGCGGTGCTGTCTTGCTCATCAGTGAAGACTTGGATGAATTGCTCAGCTTGGCAGATCGGGTGGTGGTGATGAGCGAAGGTCGCATCGTGCACGCTTGTGATGCGGCGAAGGCAGATCGCCATGTGTTGGGCAGCTACATGGCCGGTGACCATGCCGACCACCTGGCGGAGGCGGCATGACGCACATCGTATCGACGGCTTTGCCGTCCGCTTTCGAGTTTGATTTGTCCCGCACGGCCTTGGTGATCATCGACATGCAGCGCGATTTTGTGGAGCCCGGTGGTTTTGGCGCTTCGCTGGGTAACGACGTGACCCCGCTGCAAGCCATCATCCCTGCGTTGCAGACACTGTTGCAAGCATGGCGGCAGCAAGGTGGATGTGTGGTGCACACCCGTGAAGGTCATTTGCCTGATTTGAGTGACTGTCCTGATGCCAAGCGTTTGCGTGGACAACCTGATTTGCGCATTGGCGATGTGGGTCCCATGGGGCGCATCTTGATTCAGGGTGAAGCGGGTCATGCCATCGTGCCTGAGTTGGCGCCGTTGGATGGTGAAATCGTCATCGACAAGCCTGGGAAAGGCGCGTTTTATGCGACGGAACTGGACGAGCTTTTGCAAGCGCATGGCATCACCCATCTGCTGTTTACAGGCGTGACTACAGAAGTGTGTGTGCAAACAACTATGCGAGAGGCTAATGATCGGGGCTATGTTTGTTTGTTAGTTGAGGATGCGACAGAAAGTTACTTTCCTCATTTCAAGCAAGCGACGTTGGAGATGGTGCGAGCTCAAGGTGCCATTGTCGGTTGGACTGCTGTAAGTACAGACGTCCTATCAGCACTTCATTCTTACGCTTTCCAGGATTGATCAGATGAACATTCAGAAAACTGCTATTGAAGAGGTTACAGAGCTTTTTTATTCATATGAAAAAGCTCTAATGGCGAATGATATCGATGCCTTAAACAGCTTTTTTTGGGCGGATCCAGCAGTTACCCGTTACGGGGTTTGTGACAAACAGCTCGGCTATGAGGCGTTGGTCGCGTACCGAAAAAGCGTTCCTACCCCAGACTTCACTCGTGAACTTGTCAATGTTCGGTTGACTGATTTTTTTTCCAATACTGTTATAGCAATGTGTGAATTTCAGCGCTCAGATACTGATCTGCATGGGTTTCAAACTCAAACCTGGGTGAAACTCAATAACGGTTGGAAAATTGTTTCAGCTCATGTAAGTATGACCAGCTCATCGACTGAATCGACCAAAGTTCTCGCGTAGCTCTTCACTCAGGGAGACAACGCTGTAGCACGATAAGGAGACATAGATTTCTCAATCCATGCGTCTATCTGACGCTACAGATGCGTGCGTTGGGAATCCCAGCTATTGCTTACCAAAATCCCACTTATTGCGTCTGCCTACAAAGTAGATGTGTCGCAGAACCGTTGTGCGTATTGCATTTGCTGCAATGAAGTCTCCGCGCGCAACGACCTCATCACCCATCACTTCGCAATTAGCCAAAAAGTAGTGGTTTGGCAATTTGCGTGCAAGAAAAAGGCTTGAAGCCTTTTAGGGCTCCAAGCCTTGTGTAGCTTGCGCTAGTAGCTCTAATTTTTGAAATTAGACGTCGATGTTGCCGGCACGCAAAGCGTTGTCTTCAATAAAGTTACGGCGGGGTTCGACTTCGTCACCCATGAGCATGGTGAACACGCGGTCGGCTTCGATGGCGTCGTTGATCTTCACTTGCAGCAGGCTGCGCACGTTGGGATCCATGGTGGTTTCCCACAGCTGCTCGGGGTTCATTTCGCCCAAGCCTTTGTAGCGTTGGCGGCCGGTGGTGCGTTCGGCTTCGCTGATCAGCCACTGCATGGCCTGGCGGAAGTCAGTGACCTTCTCGGTCTTGGCCTTGTCGCCTTCGCCACGCGTGACCTTGGCGCCTTCGGCCAGCAGGCCGGCAAAGTGCTCCGCCT